>VBOW01000072.1 GCA_005893275.1 Candidatus Eisenbacteria bacterium
ACAATACCCGCGTCCAACTCGGTGGAGACTCCATCGGTTCAATGCGTTCGGGTCGGACTGGAGACTTCTCCTTCAGGGCAAGTGGAATTCGCGCCGGGCGTGGCGATTTCGTCTTCGAAATACTGGTATGGACGCATAACAACTACAAGGCTTGGACTAGCGGTGAGCTACTTGCGGGGTCGTCAGCATAGCGAGAAACTGTCGCCATACGCGCGTATCGGAGGGCAGTACGGGCTTGTATCCGAGACCGGGCCTGATTCACTTGCATCTATCGGAGGCACGCTCAGTCGATTTGGTTTGGCCGGAGGAGCAGGGATCAGGTGGGGCTTGGGAAGAGTCGCCGGTGTTCGAGGAGAGGTGGTCGCATTACGTTGGTTTGCCGGCGGCTTTCCTTCCAGCTGGGAACTCGCCGTGCGAGGTGGAGTTTCGGCCCTCCTCAAATAGGGTCGCGTCGCTCTACGGCGGTCGGCGGTTCCGGGCCCCCACGTGCCACGCCCGGTTCGTGAAGCTCGTGACGAACGAGCAGGTTGTCGAAGTGGTCGAGTTCGAGACGACCGATGTCCTCGCCGTGCACGACGGGAACGCGCGCGATAGGTGACGAGGAAGCATCGCTCAGATTCAAACCCGAGGATCCGGTGGACGTTCAGGTCGGAAAGGCGATTTCGCGCTACCGCATCGCGGAGCGGCTCGGCACCGGCGGCATGGGGGTCGTCTATCGAGCGCGCGATGAGCGGCTTGGTCGGGATGTCGCACTCAAGATCCTTTCCGGGGACGCGCTCGATTCCGGATCCGCCCGCCAGCGCTTCATCCGCGAGGCGCAACTCAACATTGTCACGATCTACGAGATCGAAGAGGCAGACGGATATCACTTCATCGCGATGGAGTTCGTGGAGGGGGAGACGCTTCGGGCCCGGATCGCGCGCGGACCGCTCGAACTCGACGAGCTCGTGCGGATCGGCGCGGACGTCGCGGAGGCGCTCGACGCGGCGCACGCGCTCGGCCTCATCCACCGCGACATCAAGCCTGCGAATATCCTGCTTACCCGCTCAGGGCGCGCCAAGGTGGTGGATTTCGGGCTGGCGAAGCGCCTGGAGGGGCAGGGTAGCTTGGCCGCGCCGGCCGCGACCGTGAGCGATCTGACGGAGGCGGGCGCGGTGGTGGGCACGGTGGCCTATATGTCGCCGGAGCAGACGCGCGGGGACGAGCTCGACCCGAGGTCGGACCTCTTCTCCCTGGGGGTCGTGCTCTACGAGGCCTCGACGGGACGCATTCCGTTCGAGGGGCCCAGCGCCCTCGCCGTGATCCACGAAATCGCCCTCGTCGAGCCGCCCGCCCCGAGCCGAATACGACCAAGGCTCCCCCGCGCCCTCGACGGAATCGTGCTGCGGGCGATGGCGAAGGATCGAGAGCGACGGTACCCGCGCGGCGCGGACGTCGCCGCGGCCCTGCGCTCGCTGCTCGAAGGACCGACCGTAGTCGTGGAAACACCCGACGACGCGCAACTCCTCTCGGCGCGTGTGCCGAACAACCTCCCCGTTCCCCTCACGAGCTTCGTCGGGCGCCAGGACGAGATGAAAGAGGTGGCCCGCCTCCTCAGGACGGCGCGGCTCGTTACGCTTCTTGGGTCGGGAGGGTGCGGCAAGACGCGTCTCGCGATCCAGGTCGCGCGAAACCTCCTCGAGAGCTACCCGGACGGCGCCTGGGTCGTGGAGCTGGCCGCCCTCTCCGATCCGGCGCTCGTTCCCCAGAGCGTGGCCGTTGCGTTGGGTCTACGCGAGGAGCCGGGACGGCCGCTGGTCGAGACTGTCGCGGAGTACGTCGCTTCGCGCGCCCTTCTCCTCGTCATCGACAATTGCGAACACTTGACGCCGGCTTGTGCTTCGCTCGCCCAGGCGCTTCTCGCCGCCGGAGCAGGCCTTCGCATCCTGGCGACGAGCCGGCAGGCGCTCGGGGTGCCCGGGGAGGCCCTCTGGCGCATTCCCTCCCTCAGCGTCCCGAATCCTGGCGGCGCGCCGCTCCCGCGGCAGGCTCTGTGCCTCTTCGAGTCGGTGCGCCTCTTCCTGGACCGCGCCACCGCCCTTCAGCCGACGTTCGCCCTGACGGACCAGAACGCCTGGACCGTGGCGCAGATCTGCGGGCGCCTGGACGGTATCCCGCTCGCGATCGAGCTCGCGGCGGCGCGCGTCAAGGTGCTCCCGGTGCCGCAGATCCTGGGGCGGCTCGAAGACCGCTTCCGACTCCTCACGTCCGGGAGCACAGCGACGCTGCAGCGCCAGCAGACGCTCCGAGCCGCGGTCGATTGGAGTTACGACCTGCTCGAGGAGAAGGAGCAACAGCTTTTCCAGCGGATCAGCGTTTTCGCCGGCGGCCTCTCGCTCGAGGCCGCGGAGGCCGTCTGCTCGGGCGACGGGATTGGGGAAGAGGAGATCCTCGACCTCCTCGCGCACCTAGTCGACAAGTCGCTCCTCACGCCCGAGGAGGGATGCGAGAGCACCGCTCGCTACCGGCTCCTCGAAACCCTGCGGGCGTATGGGAGGGAACGGCTTCAGCGCGCGGGAGGATGGGACGCGTACGTGGAGCGCTATTGCGAGTACCATTGCGCGCTGGCCGAGCGGGTGGAGCCCGAGCTTCTCGGGCCGAAGCAGGCGTCGTGGCTCAATCGCCTCGAGGAAGAGCACGACAACTTCCGCCAGTCGATCGAGACGGCTCATGAGAGGGGTGATGCCGTGCGCGAGCTCTCCCTGTGCGGCAGTCTGTGGCGATTCTGGTGGATCCGCGGCCTCTGGCAGGAAGGGAACCGCCGGCTCACCAGGGCGCTGGATTCCCGCGGAGCGCCCGCCCGTCATCCCGCGCGCGCCAGGGCGCTCCACGGGGCCGCGATCCTGGCCCGCGGCCTCGGTGACTACACGGCCTCCCACGATCGGATCGAAGCGTGCATCTCCATCGCGCGGGAGGCGGGCGACCGCGAGGGGCTTGCATCGTCCCTCCGCGAGCTCGGGAATCTCGCGTATGTGAAAGGGGACCACGCCGCCGCGAAATCCGCCTATGAGGAAAGCCTCCTCCACTGCCGCGCGATCGGCGACCGTCACGGAATCGCTGCCGTGCTCCACAACCTCGGTAGCGTGGCGCTGGGGCAGGAGGACTACGCGCGGGCGCGTCAGTTCTACGAAGAGTCGCTCGCGCTTGAGCGCGAGCTGGGAGACCGGACCGGGGAGGCGATCACGTTAAACGGCCTGGGGACGGCCGCGCGCGCGCAAGGGGACGATGTCGCCGCCCACGGTTACCACGAACAAGGTCTCGCGCTCCAGCGGGAGCTCGGGGAGCGGTCGGGGATCGCGTATTCGCTCGGGGAGCTGGGACTCCTGGCGGGCAACGCCCGCGAGTTCCCGCGGGCACGCGCGTACCTCAAGGAAAGCCTGGAGATTCTCCGCGAGCTGGGGGACCGGCAGGGGATGGTGGACGCCCTGGAGCGATGCGCGGCGCTCGAGTTCCGGCAGGACCAGCGTGAGCGCGCGCTCACGCTGTACGGCGCCTCCTGCGCGCTGCGGGAAATGCTGGGAGTCCAGCCGATGCCCGAGGATCAGAGGCGGACCCGGGAGGATCTGGGAACGCTCTGGGATGAGATCGGGGCGGATGGTGCTGCCACGGTCTTCTCGAAAGGCCGTGCCATGACGCTCGAGAAGGCATTCGATCTGGCAATCGGGGGGCTCCTGTGATAGAGTAGGGCCCGGTTGATCTTCCGTTCCGGGGCGCGGAACACTGCGGGGTTCGCATGGACCTGTGTCTTCGGAAACCATGGTTTCGCGCTCGATCCCGTCCCACTTGCGTCTGCGTCCGCTCCGCAGCTCTCCCTCTCGTGGTGTTTTTCGTCTCGTTCCTCTCACCCAGCTGGGCAGCCGCTGCCGAGCGCATCAAGTCCGCTCCCCCCATCGGGGATTCCGGGGGAGGTACGCTCACGACCACACCTGCAATCGCAGGCACGATCGTTCGGTCAGCAAACGCGACCACGGTCTGGTACCTCTACCCCGGCGCGTGTACCGATCGCGCGAATGGCACGTGGATTCCCAGGACGACCCCTGTGGCCGACTCGCTCAACAGTTACGCGTCGGGCGGGCCCGGCCCGTACACCATCGAAGACCAAACGGTGGGCGAGATCCTCTGGCACGTTTCCGACAATGGAACCTGCTCGCCTGGTGTGTCCTGCCCGCCGGCGCTCAGCGGAACCCGGATGCTCTGGTGCGGCAAGCACGATCCAGGCTGGGTCGTGAGCCTCGGATATCCGAATTTCACGTATCAGATTCTCTACATCGACACCGGCTTGCACGCCGCGAACTACAGCCTCACCCTCACCTACAATTTCAGCAGCGAGTCGAGCTACGACAACGTGTTCCTGATCGGGGGCGGCGACGGCGCGACCGACCCGATCGGGAATAGCCGCCCGGCGCTGGACCACATTATCGGCTCCGGGGCGGTCGGCAACGCGAAGCTCCTGGTCCGCTGGGCGGGAAGCATCACGCCGTCCTCGCCGGGCGCAACAGGCGGGAACACGCTCGGGGGCACGCTTCAGGTCCTAGGGAATCCGTCGGGTCCGCCTTCGACCGTGACGGGAGCGTCCTTCACGATCGAAGCGCAGCACCGCGCGCTTTATGTCGTGCTCGTGACCGACTGTTTCAACTCCTCGGAGGACGGTCTCTGGCCCGACGGCCATGGCCTCCAGCTCGACAATGTCTCGACGAGCGACAACGGCTCCCTCTACACCGACGAGGTTCCCTCCGGCGGCACCGATGCCTATTCCGGAAACGTCATCCGGGGGACCCCGGGCGCTCCGGTCATTTCTGCCAGGGTTCCGCCCGGAGTTGGCCCACCCTGGCAATTGGTCGCGGGGAACAACCTCCCCACGCCCGACTACTGCTCTCCAAAGAACACTTCCTCCGATCTGATCTTCATGGGCGGGAACGGGTCGACCTTCCACACGGTTCCGGGTCAGGCGACCTCCGTCGTTTCCTGCACGTTCCCCATCCCTCCGGGGACGGGATCCGTCCGGGCGCAGTGGTCCGAGTATCTGGATCTGCCCGCTTATCAAGGCTACGTGCAGTTCGCCGAGTACCGAACCTACAGGGAGGGCCTCTGGTCGGGATGGAAGAACACCGACGGGGGCGGCACGCGGCGCGTCGAGTCGCTTCAGGCGTGGGGGAGCGTGCGCTCCGAGCTGGGAGAGGCGGCTCAGGCCGATTCGGTCCAGCTCCGCTACTCCATCCGATGCGTCCCGGGGCTGGCGGCCGATCAGCAGAACTGCGGCGATGTGCTCTACGGGGTGCTCTACGACGATCTGCGGCTCGAGGTTGTGAGCGGGGCCGCGGTTCCCTCGTTCGGGATTTATCCTGCGTTTCTCGCGCAATCGACCTTTGTCGACGGCAGGATGTCCTCCCCGGGGAGCTGCACCGCGGCGACCGTTGCTGCGGGCCAGTGCTGGCCGGGAGTTCGGGGCTCGGATACGGGGCCGCCTTCCGCCGTGCACGACAATTTCAACAGCCCGCTCGGCGACTCGATCGCGATCTCCATCCTTTCGGGCCTGCGTCGGAATGGAAAGGGGGTCAACTGGCATCACGGATTCGACCGCTCGGTGAACGCGGGCTTGACGATCGCCCATACCAACCCGAACTTCGTGGCCGCGTTCGATAAGCCCCGGGTGATCTTCCGCCTGTTCGACCCGACGAGCAAGACTTGGAGCCCGTTCGATTCGAGCGAGCTCGACGCCAACAGCGTGGCCGTATCGGGATCCGACACGATCCTGATCGACTCGAGGTTCCGGATGAACTGGCCTCCACGGGACAAGGTCGCCTCGGGAGCGGTCCTGCCCGGCGGATTCACGATAAACGGAGTCGCGGCCTACTCCAGTCTGAGTTTTCTTCCTCGCGGAACGCGCCTCCAGTATTACTTCAAGGCGGTCGACTTGAACGGCACGATCACCTATCAATTCAGTTCCGACGTGCGCGCGTTCGAAGTGGAGGACCTGCCGACTCTGCCCGGCAGCTCGATCCTTGCCCCCGACATCGTCGAATTCGACGTGCTTCCCGGCGTCTACCCCCCGGGGCCTGTCGGAACCCTGCTCGCCGGGCGCACGAACACGCCGGTCCTCAATCTGGATGGCGCCTACACCGCGTGGAGCTATTCCGTGGATCCGGTCACTCAGGCGCTGCGGGCGCTCGGGGTCCGCGCGGATCGCTATCGATTGCTTCAGGGCACGGAACAGGGCGGGAACTTCGGGGGACACGAGCTCGCGGGGACTCGCCTGGGACGATTGGGGAACTACTTTCCGAACATGGACGAGTACGCGATCAAGGACTCGCTCGCCGCCTGGTACCAGATCATGATCGAGTCCGCGCACAAGCGGGGCTCCTTCTCCGTGCTGGAGGAGGCCGACGCGAGACTCCTCTTGCAATGGTGGTCCGCCCCCACGGGAACCGACGGTGGAGACCGATGCCTCCTCCTTACGGGGAATGATTCCTTCAGTTCGCTCCTGACGGTCGGCGGCGTGCCCCACCCGGAGGAGAACGCCCTTGCAATGCAGGGCTTCGGCGTTGCCGTTGCTCCGAACGCATGGAACGGAAACTCGGTCAACCACACTCCGCTCATCAGGGACATGTTCGCGGATCCCGCCGCCGGTCCCGGCCTCGGCGTACCGGGGGCCTTCACGTATCCCCTAGACGGCGGCTGCCCGGCACCGGACCGGTTCGACGCCCTGACCAAGGTGGGAAGCGCGGACGCCCTGAATGCGGCGACCTATCCCACATTCGCCTCCGTCACGAACGTGGCGGCGGTCGCCTACGCGACCGAGCGAGACGCGCTCACCGATCACGACCGGAACAAGGCTTTGGGCTACGGCTTCTCGATCCAGTTCATCCGACAGGGCGGCCTGAACCTGGTGGACACGCGCGCCCAAGTGCTCTACAAGTTCCTAACGAGCTGCCGCGGCCCGCGGGGGTCGGCGGATACAACCGCGTGTTGGCCCTGTCCCACGGACGCGAACAAATATAGCAACTGGCTCACCTCTGGCGCGTTCCAGACCGGCACCTACGGCCCGCTCTACCGGATCCAGGACGCGACCCGGGTCTTGACCGGGATCGATGCCACGCAACCCCTGCCTCCCTTCGTCGACGCGCTCATGCAGAACCGCCCGAACCCGTTCAATCCCGAGACCGTGATTCCGTACAGCCTCGCGACGACGGGGCGCGTCAAGATCAGGGTTTACAACGTTGCGGGTCAATGCATCCGGACGCTTGTAGACGCGATCCAGCCCGCAGGACCGCATGTCGTGCGATGGAGTGGGCGGCTTGATGGGGGGCGACAAGCTCCAAACGGAATCTTCTTCTATCAAATCAGGTATCCGGACGGGACTACATCAGCCAGGAAGATGGCCATCTTGAGGTGATCGGATGCCGCCCACCAAACGGGCCGGATGAGGCATCGCCCGCGTTTGCTGGACCAGTCTGGGCCGCGATCGTGTTCACCCTCTTAGACACGTTTCGCTGTGTCTGATCTTGACAGGTGTGAGCGCTGCAGCCCCGTTCGATGCCAGGGTGGACGCGCCATGCGACAGTACGCAAGCTGCCGAGCAGGAGGAACCCCCTGTTCAAATTGGGGTTCGTTGGGAGACGCGAGCCGATAGCTGCAGATATGTATACACGGTTCTGAATCGAAGTCAGGACACACTCACCGCGGTCCAGGTCGGATAAGACACAGACCGGGAGCTATGCGAGCTGACGGGCGCGCGCCCCCACGTTCCACCCGATACTGCCTACTCCCCTCCGGGATGGGACTGCGTGCCTCTTCAGACGACGAAAGACCCCATGACCTTCACATTGGGGTGGAAGGTCGTACCCCACTTGAACAGCAGCGGGGGCGTTCCTCCAAAGACCTTGCTCACCGGGTTCACCGTCATGCTTCCTCAGCCCGATTCCCTTTACGAGCACTGCCATTGGCTCATCCGATTCAAGCGCTGGCCGAAGGCGGCTTACGTTGGCGCACTGAGACCCGAGGGTGAGCTGGATGTCATCACGACCGATACCGGGACAATCTCCGGTAGAGTCACGGACCAGTATGGTGCGGGGATCCAAGGTGTGAACATCTTCGTTTGGCACAGCGCGCTGGGTGCCCTCACAGGACGGGACGGGACCTATAGGATCTCGAAAGTTCCAGTCGGGGCGCGCAGCCTCGCGGCGCGCGCGATAGGATTCGATCCATGTGATAGGGCGCACGTACGGGTCGCTGCCAAACATACGACGACAGTCGAATTCCGTCTCACTGCCGCCCCAGCTTCCATTCCATGCGCTCCCTACATCACTGCAAAGGAGCGAATCGAGCTTCGGTTTCCGGCAGATGCGGTCGATACGCGTGGCGCTCGACTTGGCCAGGACACACTTCGCAGGGCATTCGTCGCCCCAGTCCACAGGAATTTTCGGAACTCGGAAGAGGAACGCCTCATCCGCATTGCGGAAGAAACCTATCCGCCGGCAGAAGCGGTCCTTTCAATTGCCAAGTCGCACCCGGGCCGGGAGGCACTGTCCCAAGAGAAGCGCCTCTGGTGGTACGGTGAATTCGATGGGGTTCGCTTGCCCTACGCGGTGACGATGGACGCCGTCCGCTATTATCTCGCGCTCACACAAGCCCTGGGCAGGGGCGATACGAGACAAACGAATGGGATACGGATGAAACGGAGCGAGTTCTCCTACTTCGCCAATATTTCGACTCCCCCCTCGACTTACTCCCGCGATGGCCGTGTATTCAAAGACGTGTACGTGGTCGACATGGGATTGCGCTGGTCGAACTACTGCGGATCATTATGCGCTTGTGCCTTCCACCTGGATCGCACCGTAGTGCTCCGTCGGGACGGGACCGTACTGTGCGTCTTTGGCGACCAGAAGCCGATGGTCATCGTGAGCTGAGCGGCTAATCCACCGGGGGCGCGTCAGAAGTACACGCGGACCTGTAACGATGGACTCAACGCAATCACGCTGTTGAACAGAGTCCCCGATGACACCCGAGAGCGCGCCGAGGAGAGGGAAGTATAACCGGATTTGTCCGACACGTGGACCACGGTCAATCTGGCGACGTTCGTATGCGCGCCGACCGAAAACGGCCAACGCGTCGAGAAGTACTCAACACCTATCGCGAACCCTATTTCGCCGCCGACCTTGCGGCTGCTGTAAGACTCCTGCGATGAGGATTGGAGGGAGTAAGAGTCGACGAAGTGCGCGTAGGTGTCCCAGTAAGGAGAAAAGAAGCTTTCCGGTCGCGCGAACTTGCGGATGCGAGGCCCCGCGACGATGCTCATGCCCTCGGATTTCAAAATCCCAGCTATGGTGGTATCCGGATTTCTATAGGTGTCGGTTTGGTCGCGCTTATCCCTAGACTGGCTCGCAGAGACATCTAGGAGCCAAGCGGTGCGGCTGCTGATGCCGCGCAAGATGGAGGCCTCCGCGCCGGATGAGATTAGAGACCCTACGTTGACCCCGAGTCCCCACTTACCGTCAATCTCTGTCGCCCAGGAGGTCCCGACCGTGAGAAGAGCAGTCAACGCAAGGAGCAGGAGCGAGAGTATTGGCTTCATATTTCCCCCATTCGGTTTCGGATCTGAGGCGGTAAGGTCATGGTCCCCGGTGGGTGCACTCAGCAAGTAGCTCGCGGCGGCCCGCGAAGAATCGGCTACCACCGGTTCTACCCCGTGCCGTCAGACCTCAGCGCGCCTTGGCGGATCGCCGGAGCATCCAGCCATAGAGCCAGATGATCACCCCGACGAAGCCGAGCATTCCGAGCCACGGGGCAGGCGCAAAGCTTTCTGGTACGAGCCCGATCGGCGCGTCCTTCGAGAAGCCGACGATGAGACCGGCGTTGATCACGCCCCACAAGCTCTCCCCCACGATCAATCCCGACGCCACGAGCGTGCCGAGTCGCTCCGCGCGGCCAGGGTTCGGCATCGAGCGGGCGCGGCCCACATACCAGTGAGCCATCACGGCGCCGACAACGACAGCGAACGTCGCCGACATCGGGAGATAGATCCCGATGCCGACAGCCAGAGGCGGGACGCGCAGCTTCTTCATCGCGCCAAGCATCGCATCGAGCAGAATGAGCCCGACGCCAACAAGCGCGCCGATGCCGAGCATCTTCCACTCTAGATTTCCGCCGATCACGCCTTGTGCGAGGGCGGAGATCAGAGTCGCCTGCGGCGCCGGAAGCGGATTGGGCGCTACTACGCCGACGTTCGCGGCTCCGGCGAACCCATACGCCTTGGCGAGCAGGTTGAGCACGGACGGGATCACGGACGCGCCGGCGCCCACCCCCACGATGAGCGCGATCTGCTGGCGCCTCGGTGAGGCGCCGACGAGCTGGCCCGTTTTCAGATCCTGTAAATTGTCGTTCGAGATCGTCGCGCACGCAAAGACGATCGCGGTCACGAAGAGCGCGAAGGCGACGAGCGCGGGCCGCGTCTCCGGAGTCGGCGACACGGCGAGGATGAGCGCCGACGCGCACAGCACGATCGACAGAATGCCGACGCCCGAGATCGGACTGTTCGAGGCGCCGATGAGGCCGGCCATGTAGCCGCAGATCCCAGCGATGAGAAAGCCGCCGAGCAATACGAACGGTACGGCGATCAGCGTGAGCGGCAGCGCGCTGGACGCGAGCACCGTCGACCTCGCGAACGTGAAGGCGAGCCACGAGGCAACGAGCAGGCACGCGGCCGTGAGCACGATGATCCACCCCGGTGAGAGATCTCGGTCTCTGTCGTCCCCAGAACGCGCGGCCTGAGAGGCGGCGAGCGTGCTGACGAGCCCGCCGACGACCGGCTTCGCCAACGTGGCCAGCGTGTAGACCGCGGCGACGGCGATCGCGCCGGCGCCGATGAACCGCACCTGCGTCCGCCAGATCGCAAGGGTGTGCGCGGCGAGTGTCACGCCGCTGGCGGCCGGCTGCATGGAGGTCAAGATCGGCACGGCGATGCCCCACGAGATCACGAGACCGGTCAGCATGGCCATCCCGACCGACAACCCAACCAGATGCCCCGCGCCAAGGAGCGCGAGCGACCAGGCAATGTCGTACCCGCTCGAGGCCATGGCCCCGACACGGAAGAAGCCGGTCACTTCTGCGGCTGCGATGCGCGTCGCCGTCACGATGGCGAGACCCGCCGATGCGACCGAGCCCAGGATCACGGCCACGAGCCCTTCTCGGGCCTCGCCCGTCTCGTCCTTCGTCTCGCCACGCGTGCCCGATCCGACCCTCAGCACCTCGGCCGCAGCGACGCCTTCGGGGTAGGGCAGGTCGGACGTCGTCACCAACGCGCGTCGGAGCGGGATCGTGAACAGCACACCGAGCACGCCGCCGCTCAGGCAGATGAGAAACGATTGCCAGAAGGGAAATCCCGCCCACCAGCCCACGATCACGAGCCCCGGCAAGACGAAGATGATTGCCGAGAGCGTGCCGGCCGCGGAAGCGACGGTCTGGACGATGTTGTTCTCGAGGATGGACGAGTCCTTCACGGCGCTCAGGATGGCCATCGAGATCACCGCCGCCGGGATCGATGAGGCAAAGGTGAGGCCGACCTTGAGGCCGAGGTATACGTTCGCCGCCGTGAAGATCGTCGTGATGAGCGCGCCGAGAATGAGGCCGCGTATCGTGAGCTCTCTAGGTTTCAAGGCCCGCTAGGATACCAGGGAGCTGCGGATGGGAGCTACCGTCGGATCCAGATCCACGGTGGGAAGCGCATTTCCAGAAGGTCGTCCTGATCCGTTAGAACAACTGACCCGCCGTTCGAGAATTGCATCTTGCAATCCCCGCTCATGCCGCTCGCTCGAATCTGGTAAGGCTTCCCACGCGAGATGCCGATCCACCCTGATTGTTGACCGGCAGTAGGCCGAGATCGCGGCGACCAAGGGACCGCGGCCCACCTTGCGCTCGTTCCTGCAACGCCGACGCGTCCTCCTCGACGCCTGTTCGCCACGTCGCGCCTAAATACCAAACGTCCACGGAGGCCCTTTGTACCATCTCCAAGAGACAAGGACCGCGAGCCCATCCCAGAGACGGTATCGTCCCCTGCATCGACGAGCGCATGGCCTCGTCTTCGCCGTGCTCCTGCTCGCGCCCCTCCCTGCCTCCTCGCAGACGGAGCAGGACGCAGAACCTCCCAAGGCGCTCAAGCAACTGAGCCTCGAGGAACTGTTCGACCTGGAGGTCACCTCGGTCTCGAAGAAGCCGGAGTCTGTCTCCAAGACCGCTGCTGCCGTTCACGTTGTCACGGCAGACGATCTGCATCGAATGGGTGTGCTCAGCATTCCCGAGGCGTTGCGATACATCCCCGGTGTCGAGGTGGCCCGTGTCGATTCGCGCAGCTACGCGATCACAGCACGCGGCTTCAATGGCACCGTCGCGAACAAACTGCTCGTACTCATGGATGGGCGCAGCGTGTACACGCCGCTCTACTCGGGTGTCTTCTGGGACGTCCAGGACGCCTTCATCGAGGACATCGAGCAGATCGAGGTCATCCGGGGTCCCGGGGCCACGGTGTGGGGGGCCAACGCGGTCAATGGGGTCATCAACATCATCTCCAAGAGCGCGGCCAACACACAGGGATTTCTGGTCACCGGCGGGGCCGGCAACGCTGAACGCGGATTCGGAGGCGTCCGCTATGGCGGCACCTTCGGGCCGCGTGCGTTTTTTCGCGTCTACGCCAAGGATTATGACCGCGGGCCGTCGAAGCTCCCGAGCGGCCAGGATGCGGGCGACGCTTCCCGGATGCATCAGGGTGGCTTTCGTGCTGACTGGACGCCGACGACTTCCGACGGCATCACGATTCAAGGGGATATCTACGGTAGTTCCATCGATCGGCGCAACGCGAACCCAACGGAGCTATCCGGCGGAAATGCTCAGGCGAAGTGGATGAGGCGGTTCTCGGACCATTCCAGCCTCCAACTGCAGGGTTACTATGACCGAACCAAGCGGGACCAGCCCTCCGTCTTTGGCGAGACGCTCGACAGCTACGATCTGACCCTGAACCACCGATTCGCCCCGGCCGCGCGACACGATGTCGTGTGGGGGCTCGGCTACCGCCTGACGAGCGACGATGTGCGCAACTCGGCCGCTTTGGCCTTTCTTCCCCCGCGGCTGACACATCGGTTGTACACGGGCTTCGTACAGGACGAGCTCGCCCTGTCAGCGAACCGGCTCTCCCTGACCGTCGGCTCGAAGATCGAACACAACGATTACACCGCCTTCGAATACCAGCCCGGCGTTCGCCTCGCATGGACGCCAACACAGCAACAGACCATCTGGGGAGCAGCGTCGCGGGCGGTGCGAACGCCGTCGCGCATCGACCGCGACTTCTTTGTGCCGGGTCAGCCGCCCTACTTCCTGGTGGGGAATCCGAATTACGACTCCGAGGTGCTGAATGCCTTCGAGCTTGGGTACAAAGGCCAGCCCGCGAACGAGCTGACGACCTCGGTTTCGACCTTCTACAACGTTTACGACAAGCTAAGGAGCCTAGAAGCGGGGCCGCCTTTGCTCTTGGCCAACGGTCTCGAGGGTCGCACGTACGGCATCGAGGCCGAGGCCGCCTGCCAGGTTGTCAGCAGATGGCGCCTGACCGTTGGTTACACGTTCCTGAGCCTCATTCTGGATGTAAAGCCGACGAGCACCGACGCCTCGCAAGTGACGCAAGAAGGCGACTCCCCTCGCCACCAGGCCTTCGCCCGATCGTCGTTCACGCTGCCGCACGATGTGAGCGTGGACGCATCCGTACGCTTCGTTGATGAGCTTCGCAATCAGAAGATTCCTGCGACCACGGTTTGCGATGCACGATTAGCATGGCAGCCTACGAAAGCCGCCGAGATCGCGGTTGTTGGGCAGGGGCTTTTCGATTCGAGCCACGCGGAATTTGGGAAACTGAACACCAGCCGCGAGATTGAGCGAAGCATCTACGGCAAGGTCTTATGCCGGTTCTAGCCCGCCGCGTCCCGATGGCCGCTCTCCTCTTCGTCCTGGTCCTGGCGACGCCATCCGCCGCGGGGACCAAGGTCACCCACGAATATGATCTCAAGGCCGCGTTCATATTTCATTTCGCGCAATTCGTGGAGTGGCCCCGCGAGGCCCTGCCCGAAAAGAGCACGCCCTTCACGATCGGCATCCTCGGAGAGGACCCGTTCGGCAGGAGCCTTGACGAAATCGTCGCCAATGAAGCAGTCGGCGGTCACAAGCTGCTCGTCCGCCGCTTCCAGAACGTCAATCAGATCGACTCGTGCCACGTTCTCTTCATCAGTTCTTCTGAGGCGCGCCGCTTGGATGACATTCTCTCGCGCCTCAATCGTCGGAGCGTCCTCACGGTCGGCGAAACAAAGGACTTCGCCCTTCGCTCCGGGATCATTGGCTTCGTCCTCTCGGAGAAGCGGCTGCGGCTCGTGATCAACCTGGCGGCCGCCACGGCGGCGAGGCTCACGATCAGTTCCAAGCTCCTGCGACAGTCCGAGATCGTCGGGCCCGTTCGGGTGCAGAAATGAGAGTCCCGCGCACCACGATCCGGCGCAAGCTCGTCACGGCGATGATGCTGACGAGCACGACCGTCCTGCTGTTGGTGGGCGCGGTTTTCGTCGCACACGATGTCGTCAGCTTCCGCCGATTCATCGTTCAAACCCTCGTCACGCGCGCCGATATTCTTGCAGCAAATTCGACCGCGGCTCTCGCGTTCCGAAACCCCGAGGATGCGAGTCAGGTTCTCGATGCTCTCAAGACCGACCCGCGCATGATTGCGGCGGCGTTGTACGACCAGCAGGGACTTTTGTTCGCGACCTATCCGCTGAGCGTCTCACCCGGAGTGGTCCCGTCTGCGTCGGGCCCGATCGGCCATCGCTTCGAGAAGTCGGACCTGGTCGTCTCCCGGCCCGTCGTCGAGGACGGGAGACGGCTCGGGACGCTCTATCTCAAGTCCGACCTGCAGGAGCTCGACAACCGCCTTCGCGTCGGTGCGGTGGTAGTGCTCCTCGCGGTCTTCGGTTCCATCGCGGTTGCGTTCGCGCTCTCCACGTGGCTGCAGCGCCGGATCGCACAGCCGATTCTCGCTCTTGCGGGTGTAGCCAAGAGCGTCTCCGAGCGCAAGGACTTCTCGGTCCGCTCGAAAGCCGCCGGCGACGACGAGGTCGGCGTCCTGGCGGGAGCATTTGATGAGATGTTGAGTGAGATTCAGCAACGGGACAGGGAGATCCGGCTGCTCAACGCGGATCTGGAACGGCGGGTCGTCGCGCGTACCGCGGAGCTCGAGGCTGCGAACAAGGAGCTCGAGGCGTTCTCGTACTCCGTCTCGCACGACCTCCGCGCGCCGTTGCGCCACATCGACGGCTTCGTCGACCTGCTGGCCAAGCATGCGGCCCCGTCGCTGGATGAGAAGGGGCGGCGCCAACTCGCGACGATCTCAGCCGCCGCGAGGAGGATGGGTGCCCTGATCGACGATCTACTCGTCTTCTCTCGCATGGGTCGTTCGGAAATGACCAAAACCTCCGTGGATCTCTCCGCCCTGGCGAAAGAGGTAGTCCAAGACCTCCGGGGGGACGCAAAGGATCGATGCGTGGAGTGGAAACTCGGCCAGCTCCCGACCGTACAAGGGGATCCTTCCATGCTGCGCCTCGTTCTGACGAACCTGCTCTCGAACGCCCTCAAATACTCAGGCCCAAAGAAGGAGGCGCGAATCGAAGTCGGCGCCAACTCCCAGAACGGTGAGCTTATTATTTCCGTGCGGGACAACGGGGTCGGCTTTGACCCTGCGTACTCCCACAAGTTGTTCGGTGTCTTTCAGCGGTTGCATGGGATGAACGAATTCGAAGGAACCGGAATCGGCCTCGCCAATGTTCGCCGGATCGTGAGTCGGCATGGCGGAAGGACGTGGGCCGAAGGCGCGATCAACGAGGGCGCGACCTTTTACTTCTCTCTTCCCAAGTAAAAAACGAGGTGATGACCATGCTGAAGCGGATCTTGCTCGCAGAGGACAATGAGAACGACGTCGAGCTCACATTGACGGCACTCGTCGAAAACAACTTGGCGAACGAAGTTGTTGTTGTGAGAGACGGTGCGGAGGCTTGGGATTTTCTTCGCCGCGAAGGGACGTTCACGGGTCGGAATGGAGGCAATCCGGCCGTCGTTCTCTTGGATCTGAAAATGCCGAAAGTGGACGGGCTGGAGCTCCTTCGGCGAATGCGCCAGGACGTTCGGTTCCGGACCGTTCCTGTCGTTGTGCTCACCTCCTCGCGAGAGGAGTCGGACATCATCCAGAGCTACCAGCTTGGCGTCAACGCGTTCGTGGTCAAGCCGGTGGCCTTTAAAGAGTTCGTCGGAGCCGTCAAGAATCTCGGCCTCTTCTGGGCGGTGCTGAACGAGCCCCCGCCCGACCGGCTCCAGTCGCCCTCGCCGGTCTAGCCCGACGTAGAGTCAACCAGGAGCATGGACTCGATGCACGACAGAGCGGAAGCAACATCTGGGGCCTGCATCCTGCACGTCGAGGATGACCGCGCGGATCGGGAGCTGGTTCGCGCGGCGCTTGAAGCCGAAGGTATCCCTCTCGAGCTCATCCAGGTGGAGACCAGGGAGGAGTTCCAGGCGGCGCTCGCACAGGACGGCGTCATGCTTGTTCTGTCCGACTACGCGCTGCCGCATTTCGACGGCCTGACCGCGCTCGAGCTCGTGCAGGAAAGGAGACCGAACCTTCCGTTCATATTCGTTTCCGGGACCATGGGCGAGGATGCAGCCATCGAGAGCCTTCGCCGGGGGGCTACCGACTACGTCTTGAAGGAGCGGCTATCACGGCTCGGGCCCGCCGTGCTGCGCGCCCTGGAGGAGGTCGCGGCGCGCCGACGGAGGCTCGAAGTAGCCGAGGTCGCGGAGAGGCAGCGAGCCGTGGTCGCGCTCAACAACGACGTGACACTCGCGGTCAGCCAAGCCATTGCCCTCCGAGGCATGCTTCAACTTTGCACAGAATCGATGGTGCGTAACTTAGGAGCGGCCTTCGCCCGAATCTGGACCCTCAATGCGATGGGGGACATCCTGCTGCTACAGGCCAGTGCGGGCATGTATACGCACCTCGACGGTCCACACAGCCGAGTACCGGTCGGCAAATTCAAGGTTGGGCTGATCGCGCAGGAGCGGCGGCCTCATCTCACGAACGATGTTCTCAACGATCCCCGTATTGGTGATCCCGAATGGGCCCGGCGGGAAGGGATGGTCGCCTTCGCAGGCCATCCCTTGGTCGTGGGCGAGCGCCTCGTCGGTGTTATGGCAATGTTTTCCAAACGGGTTCTCGCCGAAAACATGCTGGACGCACTGGGGGCCGTGGCCCGAACGATTGCCATGGGAATCGAGCGTTGGCGGTTGGAGGAGCAACTCCACCAGAGCCAGAAGATGGAGGCCATTGGTCAACTCGCGGGCGGGGTGGCTCATGATTTCAACAACCTCTTGACGATCGTCTCCGGTTATTCGCAGCTCCTGTTGAGCCAAAAGGATCTGAGTGACCCCGTACGGGAGAAGATTCATGAGATCAGTCAGGCGGGAGACCGAGCCGCGTCATTGACCCGCCAGCTGCTCGCCTTCAGCCGCAAGCAGGTGCTGGAACCCATGGTGCTCGACCTGAATGCGCTCGTTACCGGCGTAGAGAAGATGCTCCGCCACACGATCGGGGCGGACATCGATTTGGGCACGGCATTGGATCCTTCGCTCGCGCGCGTGACGGCAGACCCAGGGCAGATCGAGCAGATCATCTTGAATTTGGCCGTCAATGCTCGCGATGCGATGCCCCACGGGGGCAAGCTGACGATCGAGACAGCCAATGTTGAGCTGGACGAGAGCTACACACGCACGCACGCGACCGCGAAGCCGGGGAGTTACGTCATGCTGGCAGTGAGCGATACCGGATGCGGAATGGCGCCGGAGGTCATGAACCGGGTGTTCGAGCCGTTCTTCACAACCAAGGGACCAGGAAAAGGCACGGGGCTCGGTCTTGCGACCGTGTACGGCATCGTCCAGCAGAGCGGCGGCCACATCGGGCTGTACAGCGAGCTGGGGCGCGGGACAACGTTCAAAGTTTACCTTCCGCGCACGGAAGCTCAGGTTCCTTCAGGCGAGTCGCGGCAGGAGACGCGCGTCTTGCCGGCGGGCAGTGAAACCCTGCTCTTGGTGGAGGACGACGCCGCCGTGCGGACCCTCTCTCGGGGTGTGCTTGAGATGTCGGGCTACACCGTGTTGGAGGCCAACGTCGGGCGCGAAGCCTTGCGCATTTGCGAGCGGCACAGCGGGCCGATTCAGATGGTCATAACCGACGTGGTGATGCCCGAGATCGGGGGGCGAATGCTCGTGGAACAAATCAGCGCCTTGAGGCCAGGGATAAAGGTCCTTTACGTGTCTGGGTACACGGACGACACCGTGATCCGGCACGGCGTTCTGGAGGAGGGAACGGCCTTTCTCCAGAAACCCTTCACGCCCGTCGCGCTGGCGAACAAAGTACGGGACGTGCTTGATAAACCGAGTACACAACACTCCGCGGCAAGGGTTCGATAAAGCGCATCGTCCTGCCCCAATCACTGCATCGGCGCCATCTTGCCTATTGCGTGCTGGCCTTATAAGTCAGAATGACGACCCCGTCGCCGACCGTCTTCGACTCCGTCAGGTGCAGTCGCTTCTTGTCGCTCGTCGCGCCAAACAGGCCCTTCCCTGTGCCAAGGACAACTGGGAACACCATCAAGCGCAATTCGTCGACGAGGCCGTGCTCCAACAGGGTCTGCACGAGGCGGGCGCTGCCATGAACAACGATATTCCCGCGCAACTTCTTCTTCAGATTCGCGACGTTCTCCACCGCGTTGCCCTT
Source organism: Candidatus Eisenbacteria bacterium (assembly GCA_005893275.1). Lineage (NCBI taxonomy): Bacteria > Candidatus Eiseniibacteriota > Candidatus Eiseniibacteriota bacterium. Next base: position 18,887 of record VBOW01000072.1, read on the forward strand.
GAGCACCGTGGTGTTGTTCCATTGGCCCTTGTCGAGCGTCGAGGAGATGACATATTTCGGCATGCTGTTGAACTTGTCCGCGAGCTCGCCCTTTCTCGTGGGCCAGGCTGCGGCGAAGCTTTGATAGGTGACTCGACCTAGCAGGAGCGCCTCGGCGTCGAGGGCCTCGTCCAGCTTGAACTGGTCGCCCTCTTTCCCGCGATTGATCTCGAAGGTCCAGCCACGGTGCTTGTAGCTCTCACCTCCGCCGGGCGCCTCCATGACGCCGTCGAGGGAGACGAATTCGGTGACGATGATCGTGCCCATGGCGTTTCCCTTTCTTTTGCCAGCCTATGCTGCTGGACGCCGTTCCGCGGCGGACGCGAGTCGCACCGACCTAGCGAGGCGAAAGGTGGGTACCTGATGATCTCGGCCCCTGTATGGTACGCTTGCGGGTGAGGCTGCTCGGAGACGCGGAGGTGGCGCCATGGGGGTCCATGGTCGCCAGATCGTCCGGCCAGTGATGCATCCGAGCGAAAGGAAGGCTCACAATGAAACGCATCCTGCTCTTCGTCATCACCGGGTTGTTGCTGGTCCTCTTCTCAGCCCCTGAAGCGTCGGCATTCGGCTCAAAAGACGTCCTCAAGATGCACAAGGACGGAATCGCCGACTCGCTCATTATCCTGAAAATCGAAAACAGCGGGAAGACCTTTCACCTCGGCGCCGACGACATGCACGCGTTGCAGAAGGCCGGATTATCGGACGAGGTGATCTCGACGATGCTCCGCACCGAGGGTCGGGATCGGGGGCAGGACTACTACGGCCACGGGGACTACTACCCGTACACATACACGTACCCGTATCCCCACGTGTTCCTAGGTTTCGGGTTCCACCATTACTGCACGCCGTACTACGGGGGGTACCGGTTCTATCGGTACCGCCCGCACTTCGCTTATCCCTACTCCGGGAACTATGGGAATTACCGCTACCGTGGATCCTACGGCAGCCGACAGCCCAGTGTCGGCGGCTCCGGTACACGGTACCGCCGCCGTTGAACGCGGCTCCACGCTACGGGCTCGGATGAGGTGCATGATGTCGCGATCCTTTCGATTCCGACTCGGGTGCGTGGCCCTGTTCGCTTTCGCCGTGACCCTTGCATCAGGTCACGCGCATGGCCAGTCACTCTGGCTTCCTCGCGATCGGGATCGGTCGCTCTTGGTCGAGGCTCTCCACCCCAGGCTCGAGACCATTGACGAGGATTTCTTCACGGCCGCGTTCTTCCTCGACGCGCGCTGGTCGCTGAGCCCCAAGGTGTTCCTAGTCGGCGAGCTTCCATACGCGCGCTTCCGCGGCGATTTTTACTACTACACGATTTCACCGGGCCGATCGGAGTCCACGTCGGGCAACCTCTACCTCGGCATTGAGGTGCGCGGGAGCGAATCGCCGATTTTCGGGGAATTCGGAGTCCGTCTTCCCACGACCGAGGAGAGGGAATACGGAGCCTCGCTGGTCGGTCGCCGTGCCGACCTGGCACGGGCGGCGTTTGTGGAGAACGCGGTCCCGATCACGGTAGCGTTCAACCTTCGCGAAGTCAGCGCCGGCATTGTGTCGCGTCTTCGACTGGGCACTACCATCCTCATCCCGACCGAGGGTCGTCTCGACACCGAGTTACTCGGTCTCTACTCCCTGCAGATGGGATACGAGGGGCGTGCGGCACGCCTCGGGGTTGCCTTGAGCGGCCGCGTCCTGGTGACGAGCGAATATGGCAACCTCGGTGAGCGCAGCACCAATCAGATGGAGCTCCACGCTGATTTCGGCCCCTGGAGGTTCCGGCCCGGAGTCGAGCTGAAGCTGCCCCTGGACAGCGCGGCGTCGCCCGTCCCCGTCGTACTAGGAGTAAGCCTCAGCGCTGGACTGTGACGAGCTCTTGGACTCCGCGGGGGAAGTCTCGATCGGATCCGCCGGGACCCCCGCTACCTGGCCTTGGTATGGAAGGTCGGGCTCGACGCCATCTGGGGCCGGCGTGCCCTGAACCTGGGCGATGGCATCGCGTCGAGGTCGACCCAGGCTCCGCTCCGGAACGCCTCAATCTTCAGGATCGGGTGGATTTCCCAGATTGTGACGCGGCTCTGTCCAACGAGGTCGGGGTGCTGCGGATCCATCATGAGCCAGCCGCTGATTCGGACAGGCTGGGTGGAATTGATCCAGGGTTTCAGCGCCGTCGGCGTCCACTTCGGGTGGTCCTTTCGTACGCGAGGCGTCGTCTCGACCACGATCGCGTCGCTCTTAGGGGCCTGGGGCCGCGCAGAGATCCACATATGCCAGTCCACGTCAACGCTGTCCGTCATGCCGCAATTCGTCATCTCCGCCCCCTCCACTCGTAACCCAACCAGATAGCCCGCCACCGTGAGCGCGACGCCCTCGTAGGGCTCGATCTTCTTCAGCTGCGCCCCGGACCAGTCCGTGCGGCTATGCGGAGCCTTGGGGTAGGGGAGCTTCGCGATGGCATCGAAAGTCACGGCGTGGTACTCACCCGGAATGTCGGTCCGGTTCTTCCTGAGGTCGGTGGCCGAGTCTCCGTTTTCGCCCGCCGGTCCGCAGTCAATACCCTCGGCCGAGTAGTTTGTACTGTTCGGCTGCGGCTTGGCCCAGGCGGTGGAGATCGAGGCCACGGGCTGCCCGGTCGGCGCGCCGGTGGCCGTCTGCGTGAGGACGAATACAGCCAGGGAGCATCGGAAGATCAATCGGACGAAGCAGGCGATGCGGAACATTTCCGCCTCCTCAGTGGCCCTGTTTCCCCCTCCGATGTATCGGCAGTCCCGTTCGCGCTCTTAACGATCAGCCGGATTGACTTGGGTAGGTAGTCTCGCAAGCGGGGGCCTATGTTGTTAAATCCTCCGCTCTGCCAAGCACTTCCGCATCCTCCACATACCAAGTGACGATATAGTCAATTCCCCTCTGTGAATTCACGGAGCGGCTTACCCGGTCCCAATTTAGGGTTACTCCCAATAGCCACGATGATTGGCCTCGCGTACATTTTCCTTATGAGAGGTGCCATTTTCCCAACGTTCAGCTGAGGAGATGCACCGTGACGATGATGATGAGGAGGGGACCATGATCATGATGAGGAGAGGACCATGAAGACGATGTTGAGATGCACAGTGACAGCGAAGACATCCCGGGGCCTGAAATGGCCGACCTGGGCGCTAGCGCTCTTGCTTGCCGCCGGCACGACGATGGTCGTGTGCGGTCATCAGGCGTTCGCTCAGCTCCCGCCGCTGCCTCCGCTACCCCCACCGTTGCCATTGCCGGCCCCGCCGCCCGGCCTGCCGCTGGGACCTCCGGAGCTGCCCACGATTCCCTCGCTACCCCAGGTCTTGCCCTCGAACGCGCCCACGACGTCGGGCTCGACCGAGCTGCCGGTCACGTCGGCGACACTCGATGCGAAGCTCTTGGTCATCTCCGCCGATGGGACCGAGCCCGTGCTCGGAGCGATCCGCCAGGCGGCGGAGTACGAGGGCATTCCGTACATGCTGTACGTCGCGACCAGGACTCCGGGCGGATTCACGCCGGCCATGCTGTCCGATAGTAGCGCCCACGCGTTCTACCAGGGCATCGTGCTCACTACCGGGAGCCTGGCGTACTTGAACGGAACGACCTGGACGAGCGCCTTCAACGCGACGGAATGGCAGACGCTGTGGGACTACCAGGCGAAATACCGGGTCCGCACGGCGATTGCCTATGCGCTCCCGACCGCGGACTTGGGCTACGGCCCGGCGACGGGTGTGGATGCCACAACGAGCCCCATCTCCGCTCAGCTGACCCCGGCGGGCCAGTCCGTGTTCCCCTACGTGAACGCGGCGAATCCGATCGTCATCACCAAGGCCTGGACGTACCTGGCTCCCGCGGCGGGAACCGGAACGAACGTGCTCCTGTCCGACACGCAGGGGGACGCGCTCGCTCTGGTCCGGACCTATCCCGACGGCCGACAGGTGCTCTCCCAGACGTTCGATGGGAATTTCTTCCTGGTGCACAGCCTGGCGCTCGCGCACGGCCTCATGAACTGGGTGACGGGGGGGTTGTTCCTGGGAGAGCGCCACATCTACGTGTCGCCGCAGATCGACGACATCTTCATCGACAACGACGTGTACGGGGGAGGAACCTACCGCATCAACGCGATCGACTGGTCTGCCAATGACGCGTGGCAAACGCAGAAACACCTCCAAGCCCAGACGGCGGATCTACTCCTCCACATGGCGTTCAACGGCGAGGGCACGACCGGCACCTACAACCTCGACACGCTCACGCCGACGGCCGGCGCGACGAATTTCCAGTTCCCGTGGATCAATCACACGTTCAGCCACGAGAACCTGGACGCCGCGAGCTACGACCTCGTCTACCAGCAGATCACGCGCAACAACGAGGTGGCCGCTTCCATGGGATTCACGAACTACGATACCCGCGCGCTGGTCACGCCCGACGTATCCGGGCTCTCGAACCCGGAGGCCATGAGCGCCGCCTACGACGCCGGCATCCGCTTCCTCATAACGGACACGTCCCAGCCCGGGATGAACAACCCGACGCCGCAGGCGGGTATCCGCAACGCCATAGAACCCGGCATCCTCATGGTCCCGAGGCGGCCGGTCAACCTCTACTACAACGTGACCACGCCGACCGAGTGGACGAACGAGTACAACTTCATCTACCACAGCTACTGGGGACGCGATCTCACCTACGACGAGATACTCGGCAAGGAATCGGACGTCCTGCTCCAATACCTGCTCCGGGGCGAGGTCGACCCCTGGATGTTCCATCAGGCGAACCTGCGCGCCTATGACGGCGTGCACTCGCTGCTCGGGGATCTGCTCGATCGGGCGCTGGAGAAATACAGCGGGCTCTTCACCCTGCCCGTCCGAAGCCTGACCCTGGCCGGCCTCGGCGAGTGGACGGAGAATCGCATGCGGTACGACGCGGCCGGGGTTCGGGCCTCGTTCGTGCCCAGTGAGGGGACGATGACGATCACCGCTTCCGAGGCGGCCGTCGTGCCCGTCACCGGGCTGTGCGCAGATTCGTCCGAGGTCTACGGGGGGCAGTGCATCAGCCACGTCTCGCTCGCTCCCGGGCAGACCGTCGTGTTGCGCATCGGGAGCACGTCGAACGCGGCGTCGTCAGGCAGCACCACCGTCGCGTCCGTCGGGGTGTCGGAACGCGTGGCGATCCAGGACCTGAGCCCCAATCCGTTCACCAAATCGACCACGATCGCCCTGGCCATTCCGCGGCGGGCCCAGTCTCATCTCGTGGTCTACGACGTCCAGGGCCGGGTGGTCCGGACATTGCTGAACCGCGTCCTCGAGGCCGGCGTTCACCCGATCACGTGGGACGGTCGGACCGATGCCGGCAATCGGGTGGCCGGTGGCGTTTACTTCGCGAAGCTCGAGAGTGGCGGCCTGACCTCCGTCCGCCGCATCGCGATGATCAAGTAGTCCGGTGAGCGCCCATGGATCCCACCTCGCGGTGGCCCCCCATTTGCGGCAGGTTGGGTAAAGCGGCACTTGCTCTTGTGTTGATCACGGCGGGCGGCCGGGCCTGGGGGCAGGCGCCGTCCGCCCCGGCCGGCACGCTGGAGCGCGCGGCGGTCCTGGTTAAGAACCGATCGTTCGAACAGGCAGCGACGATGCTCCGTCGCCTCCTATCGGTCGACCCGGCGAACCGCAGGGCGAAGGAGATGCTCGCGTTCGACCTCGAATCGATGGGGGATCTCAAAGGAGAGCGTCAGGTGCGATCCGCCCTGGCGGCGGAGCTCCCCGACGATCCGCGCATCCAGACCGACTACGGAAGGGTTCTCGAGCGCTCGGGGGATGTCGGCGGGGCGCTTCGAGCGTACCGCCGCGCGCGAGAGCTGAGCGCCGGCGGGCCCGCTCCGGAGCTCGACGCGGCGATCGAGCGGATGAGCGGCCGGACCGCCTTGGAGGTCGGGACGCCACTGACGGTCATGTCCGATCCGGACGCTACCGCTTCATGCGTACAGGCAGGCGCAGCGGTACCTTTCGGATCCCGTCGCCACCTGGCCCTGCTCGGCACGCGCAACGTCGCGGACGGAAGGACCGATCCCGACAGGACGATGTCCGACGTGCTCGCGCTGAGCCTCGTGCAACGAAATGGGGCGGGCGCATCATTCGCGGTGGGTCCTCGCCTTCACGTGGTCTCGCAGCGGGGCGGCGCGCGACGGGACCTCGGTGTCGGGGGCGCGATCGCGGGGCGAGCGCCCTTGGGCCTGTCGCTCGAGGCCGACTGGCGGGCGGAGGTCGAAACTCCCTGGGACGAGGCCGCGGTCACGGTGCTTCGCGGCGGACGGACCACGGCCGCGGAGGGACACCTGTATTCGCACTCTTTTTCCCGGCGCCTGCTCCTCCAGGCCGGCGCGCGAAGGCGCCAGCTCTCGATCCTCGCCGCGGATCCCCGTTCGACGCGCCGCCCCGAGGCGTGGCAGTCCCTGTGGGTGGCCGGCGCGGATGTCGTCCTGTGGAGGAAACCGGGCGCCTCGGTGCGGGGCGAGATGCTCGACGAGGCGCTGATCGAGCCCACGTCGCTCTCGTCGGCCCTGACGCTTGCCTACCGTCACTACGACGTGTCCAGCCAGACGACGCCCGAGTTTGCCGCGCTCATCGGGCTCGCCCCGCGCGGCTCGGTCGACGAGGGTTCGTTCGCAACGACCGTGGTGTCGCCGCGAGGCAACCTCGGGCTGGAGTTGCGCGCCGGTCTCGCACACGACTCCGCGCGCAAGGCCCGGATGTGGAGGGCTGGAGGGGGCCTGATCTGGGCGCCGAAGCCTGCGACCCGATTTGCTCTGAAGTACGAGGAGGCCAGCGAGGTCGCCACCGGGCTCGTCGGCCAGCGCCGCACAGGATGGTTGAGCTTCCATGTGGATCTCTGAACCCCGACATCTGGATCGGCCCAAGCTGAGGAGACGGGCGCTCGACGCGTTCGGTCTCGCGGTCGCGCTCGCCTTCCTCCCGGAGCTGGTGGCGGCGCGTGCAGGCGTCGTTCTCGAGCCGCACCCGGGCTGGATCGCGGTGCTCGTCCTGGCGGCGCGGTATGGAAGCGGCGGGCTCTTCACGGGCCTGATCGCGGCCGCCGGCGCCGTCGGAATCGGATCGGCGGTCGCGGGGGCGGGGCTCGTGACCTCGTGGAGCCGACTCGACTCGGGACCCAACCTGATCGCGTTCGGCGCGTGCCTCGCGGTCTCCGGGATCGCCTCGTGGCATTTGCGACGTCAGGCGGACCTTTGCGAGCGAATATCCGCGCTCTCCGATCGAGCCGCCGAGGCGGAAGCGACGATCCATTCCCTTCGCGGCGTTGTCGCGAGGCTGCGGGCGCGGGTCGATCGTACGTCGGCCTCCCTGTCCTTTTTGCGCGACGTTGCCGCGCGCCTGGAGGGAGCGGATCCGGTCGCCGCCGCCGAAGGGGCGGCCGACCTCGTGCTCGCGCGGACCGGGGCATCCGCCGCGGCAGTCAGGGTGGGCATGAATGGGTTCGAACGGCTCCTGGCCGTTCGGGACGCGAGGGGGCCCATGGCGCTCGCGCCGCTGACGTCTGGCCACGCCGAGCTGACCGTGCCGATTCGCAACGGAAACGATCGGGTCGGCCTCATCGCGCTCTGGGGGATTCCTCATTCCGGGCTCGACGATGCGACGACGCACGATCTGGCGGTCATTGCGTCGTGGTGCGCGCCGGCGCTCGCCGTCACCGGGCGGCGTCCGGAGCCGGCGGCCGGCCGCGCGGGGAGGGTCGGATGATCGGCGCGGCGCCAGCGATTCGGGTGATCGGGGGCTCGGGTCGCGGGGACCGCCCGCGCGGGGCCGCTCTCCTCGCCGCGTGCGTCGCGTTCGATGCCGTCGCGGCCGGGATCCTGCTCCTCGGCACACCGCTCCCGCCGCTCCTCAAGGGCGTTGCGGCAGCGGTCTCGCATGGAGCGGCGGTCCTTCTCTCGTCCCGCTCGGCCCGCGGGCAACCCAGCCGCCGGTGGCTGAGCGCCGCGGCGGTGCTGGCGGTTCCGTGCGCTGGGGCCGCCGTTGCCACCGCGATTTTCCTCACGAGAGGAGGCGGCTCGACCTCGATGGGACGACGCAGGAAAGCGCGCTGGAGACCGTCGCTCACGATGGCCTCGGTGCAACGCCTGGGGACCGCGCTCTCGCCCTGCGACGCGCTGGACTGCGGTGACGAGGAGCAGCGTCGCGCCGCGCTGTCGGCGCTCTCAAGGCGGGAGGACTCCGAGGCGATCGCTCTGTTGCGCCGGACGGCGGCGGGTCGCGATCCCGATCTGGCGCTGCCCGCCGCGCTGGTGCTGGACGAGATCGGCGAGCGCGCCGAGCGCCGCGTGAACCGGCTGGACCCCGCGGTGGTCCGACATTGAAGCCGGTTGACCTCCACAGTGGAGCCGCGGGCGCCGACGTCTGCCTCGTGCTGGAAGGGTCGTATCCGTACGTCAAGGGAGGCGTGTCGACGTGGGTCCACGATCTGATCGGCAGCCTCCCGGAGCTCCGATTCGCCCTGGTGCACGTCGGCCCCGAGCAGGGGACCTACACCCGGAAGCTCTATTCGCTTCCGGCCAACGTGGTCACCTTCTCCGATATGTACTGTCGCGAGCCGCTCGCGCGCGGCCGCGACGTGGCTGTACTGCAGAGGGTGGCCCATGCCGAGCGCAGCCGTCACGCGGATGCCCGCCGATCCTCTCGTGTCCTTAACGGTATCCGCCGATTGCATCTCGAAGACCAGGTGGACTCGTCGCTGCTCGACGACCTCGCCAGCGGCGATCTCTCGGTCGGCGCGTTTCTCCACGGCAGGGCATCCTTCGAGCTGACGACGGAGCTATGCGAGCGGCTGGCGCCCGACGCTTCGTTTCTGGACTTCTTCTGGCACTTTCGATCGATGAACCTGCCGCTCGTTCGCCTGCTCGCCGCCGAGCCGCCTGCCGCGGCCACGTACCACGCCCTCTGCACCGGCTACGCGGGGGTCCTGGCGGCGGTGTGGAGCCACCGGACCGGTCGCCCATTCCTCTTGACGGAGCACGGGATCTACGCGCGCGAGCGAAACCTCGAGCTGGACCGAGCCGCCTGGTTCCGCGAGACCCGCGACCGCCGACCCTCGGACGGAACCAACGAAACGATCGACAATGCTACGGCCTCGGCCTTACGTAGGATTTGGGTGCGCTTCTTTCGCGCCCTGGCGCGATGTGCCTATGCCCAAGCCACGAGTGTCGTCTCGCTGTCCGAGGCCAACCGACAGAGGCAGATCGCCGACGGCGCCCCAGCCGCCAGGACTCTCGTCGTCCCCAACGGCATCGACCTCGAGGGATTCCGTGCGCGCGTCGCCGGGACGCCGTCCCGAGCCGCGGGGGGCCGCCCCATGAGGGTCGCCTTCGTGGGGCGACTGGTTCCGATCAAGGACATCGCCACGCTCATCCGTGCGTGCTTCCTGGCGTTGCGGGTCGTCGACTTGGACGTGCGCATTATCGGTCCGATCGACGAGGATCCGCGGTACGCGCGCCGGTGCCGGCGCCTTACGGCGAAGCTCGGTCTCGAGCACGCGATTCGCTTCGAAAAGGCGCTGCCGATCGAGCGCATCTATTCCGAGATCGACATCCTGGTCCTCACGAGCTTCAGCGAAGGGCAACCGCTCGTCATTCTGGAGGCCAACGCCGCGGGGATTCCGGTGGTTGCCTCCGACGTCGGGGCCTGTCGCGATCTGCTCGAGGGGCGGAACAACGTCGATCGACGGATCGGTCCGAGCGGCATCGTGACGCGGCTCGCCGCCCCCGAGGAAACCGCGGCGGCGATCGTTCGACTCGCTCGGGATCCCGAGCTGCGCCGTCTCATGGGCGCCGCGGGTCGGCGACGCGTGGCCACGTACTATCGAAAGAGCGCCACCGTCTCGACGTACCGTGCGCTCTATAAGGTCGGACCGTGGCCGGCATCGGCTGGCGTCTCGAGCGCCTGATCCATCGAGGAATCTCCGGAGCCACCGCAGCCTACGCCACGGGCGCGGCCGTCATGGCTCTGCCGTGGGTGCTGACCACGGCGGTGCTCGTCTCGCTCCCGGCCATCATCGGGCGAGGCATGGCGGATCCCGCCACCGCCGGAACCGTCGTGAACGTCGCCTACGCGGTCGCGCTGTTCGTGGCCGGGCCGGTCCAGATCGTAATCTCCCGCTACGCCGCGGATCGCCTGTACGAGGGACGGCTCCAGGCGATCGCAGCTCCGTTTTGTCGCGGGCTCGCCGCGACGTTCCTTCTCTGCGCCGTTCCTGCTGCCCTCACGCTCCTCGCGCTGGGCCTGCCGCTTCGTGCCGCCTTGTGGGGCGCGGCGCTTTCGGCCACCGTCGGCGCTCAGTGGACCGCGTTGTCGGTGGGCAACGGACTCTGCTCTCCCGCCATCGTGCTCGGCGCCGTGGGAGCCGGATCGGCACTGAGCTTCCTCTTGGCGGCCCTTCTCGTCGCCGTCGCCAAGCTCGGCGTTCCGGGATACCTCTTCGGATTGATCTCGGGTCAGACCCTTACGCTCGTGATCCTGCTCGTCGGCATCTTCCGGTCCCTGCCGGGCGAAGCCGACGAGAGGGCAGCCCTCCTGCCCGCGTTTCGCGAATACGCGGCGCTCGCCGGGGCCGGGCTCGCATTCAACGCCTCACTGTACGTCGACAAGCTCATCGCCTGGTGCCTGGTGGGCGGCGAGACGGCGGCGCTGCACGCCGGAGCATCGACCATCGCGTGGTTCTCGACCATCCCTTGCTTGGCGTGGATATTCGTGGAGGTGGAGACCACGTTTCACCGACGCTTTCGAAGGTTCTACCTGGCCTTGGAGGGCGGAGCGTCTCTCGACGAGCTTCGTCGCTACGTTCGAGCACTCGTGGACGAGGCCGCACGGCTCCTCCGCGGCGCCGCCTCCGTCCAGGCGGGAGTGACCGGATTCCTGCAGCTTGCCGCGGATCCTTCGGCTCGTTGGCTGGGGCTGCCGCACGACGCGATCCTGCCGTACCGGCTCCTCCTTGTCGGAGCCGGCGCGCAAGCCCTCGGCCTGCTCGGGCTCATTCTCCTCTACTATTTCGACCTCCGACGCGAAGCTTTCCTCTCCGCCGCAGGTCTCCTCGTTGGGATTACGGTGTTCACCGCGGCGGCATCGGGGTCAGGGCTACCGCCGAGCGTCGGAACGGCGCTGGGCTGCGCCCTGGGCGCGGTTCTGACCTGGCGCCGCGTCTTTCGCGGGGTGAGTGCGGTGCTGCAGCATACGCTGCTCGGTCAGCCGTTCGCTGCGGAACGGAAGGGGAGTCTGGGAGCGGAACGAGAACGGTCGATTCGATAGAAGCAGCTTCGGAGGGGAAGCGGGCCGGAGGCGCCGCCTATCGACTGCGTAGATCGGCCACGGGCGCCGGGGGTTCCGTGTCCGGCCCGGCGCTGGCAAACTCGTGGGCGCCGATATCGATGGCGCTTCCCTTGACGCGGGGACTTCCATCGATGTCCGAGACGCCTGAGAGGTTCTGGCCCTGCGCGTCATTGCCAAGG
>VBOW01000073.1 GCA_005893275.1 Candidatus Eisenbacteria bacterium
GGGACGCCGAAGACGAGCCGGGTCCGCTCTCGACCGTTGTCCACCGCAAGAACGGCAGCAGCCGGTGCACCCCGCCATGCGTTCCCCCCAGGGAGGGACGCTGGAGCGCCCCCAAGGGCGCTATGCGTGGGATTCCCATCGACGCGAGCGCCGCGGCCAGGGCGACTTTCTCCGGGCCCTTCGCCTCGAGCCCGATCGCCTCGATGAAACGCGCGGCGGGGGTGAGTGCCGCCGCGACCTCCTCCACCCCGTCGACGGCATGCACGCGCACGGTGCGATACGCGGGGGTGGGCTCGAAGCGCGCGCCGTCCTCGTAGACGAGCGTCCAGTCGGTTCCCTCGTTCGAGGCCAGGACGTGCGTCCCCCGATTCTCGAGAGCCTCCTCGAACCGCGCCTGCGCGCGATAGAGCTGAACGCGCGCCCCACGGGCGGCTTCGGGAGCGCCGCGCGGGAGGCCGTCACGCAACGCCTCCAGCTCCCCCCCGAGCGCCGACGCGAAGGCGGCCGGCCCGATCTCCCCTCCGCGCTCGACGAAGAATGCGTGCGGGGAGAGGCAGCCTTGCTGGTCGTAGAGGGCGACATCGTAGGCGGCACGCGACGCGACGCTGGATAGGCCCGCGCGGGTCAGGGAAGCGCGCGCGATGTATCCCACGCTCACCTTCGGCCCGTGGAGCACGAGCATCGAATCGGGGGGCGCCTCGCGGGCGATGTTCGTCGTCGAGTTCTCCCCCCCGAACGCGAGCACGGCGGGCGCGAGCCGGATCGCGGCCCGATCCAGCTCGACGGTTCCCCCCTTCCACCACACGACCGCGATGCACGCCCCGAGATCGGCGTCTTCTTCCGCGATCGTCCGCGCGAGGAGCGGAGCCAGGACCGGCTCCTGGGAGGAGGTCTTCGCCAAGACCGCCGATTTCATCGCGAGCGCCGAGTACAGCGGCCAGACGGGAAGGCCAGGCACGTTCCCGGCGTAGATGTGAAGCATCCATTCCGGACCGTAGGCCAGTCGGGGCAGTCGCTTGCGATCGGGAGTGGGCCTGTCGAGGACCGTCGCCGAGCCGAGCTCGCCGGCGACCCAGCGTCCGACGCCGCCTCCCGCGAGCGGTCCAAACGTGTCGTCGAGCGCACGCTCCACCATCGGCGCCGAGAAGCGCCCCGATCGCGTGAGCCAGGCGACTGCGTTCCGGCGCACAGGGCTTTGCGGGTCCAGGAATCGCTGCGCCACCCGCTCCAGCACCCGGTGGATCTCGGCGGCCGGCCGGCGAGCGATGCGCTCGGCGCGCGCGGCACGGATCGATTCGATCCATGTCGCAAGCGAGGCCGGCGTCACGGTGGCGAGGCGGAGCTCGATCGCGTCGTGGGGCGGCCCGAAGCGCTGGACCGACGTCTCCGCTCCCCGCTCCACGCCGGGCGGGAGATAAAAGGCGTCGAACAGACCCTGCGTCATGTTTGCCTCACGCGCTCGCGTTCGAGGAACTGCTCGAACGGGAGCGAGCAGCCCCGCCGCTCCGCTTCGGGGAGACGTCCCTCGAGGAGGAGCCGGGACCCGAACCGGGCACCCAGATCCTCGGTCTGGATCGTGAGCGGCACCTCGAGGTTCGCGAGGTCGTAGTGGACGAGGAGCCCCGGCCTGCCCTCGGGCACCTCGCGCATCGATTCCGGGTCGAGCACGCGGGTGCGCACCCAGGGAGGCATCCCGAAGCCCGGCCGCGCCGCGCGCCTCTCGTGCGAGGAGAGAAGCGTGTCCTCGTAAAACTGGCTCCCCAGCTCGGCCATCCCGTACTCGTTCACGAGGTGGGTCCGCGGAATCCCGAGCACGCGTAGAAAGGAAGCCGCGATGTCGTCTCGGCGAAGCTCGACCCGGGTTCCCTTCGCTCCTCCCGTATCCATCGCGCGGCTTCCGGGGGGGAGCGCCGCGCGAAGCCGCTTCCGATCGCACCGCTCGAAGTAGGCGTGGAAGAGAAGCGTGGTGCCTAGAAGGAGGACGGGGCGCCTCTCCGCGCAGGCGCGCGCGAGATCCGCGTCCGCGCGCTCCCACCGCGGTTCTCCTTGTTCGACGATCCAGGAGGGCGCGTCGCAGAGCGTGGCGGCGATGCGATCCGCCATGAACCAGAGGGAAGAATGCGGCGATTCCGCGCGCGTGGGCCCGAAGATGATCGCCTGAAGCCGCTCGCCGCTCGGCAGGAGATGGCGGGCGAAGCTCGTGAGGAGCGACGCCTCGTAAAGGCGGGTCGAGGTAAGCAGCACACGCCCCGGCCTGGTGATCGTCGTCCCGCTCGTCTCGAATACGGCGCCGGGGGGCGCCGGCGGAACGTGGTCCGATGAGCCTCCCGGCGCCGCGCTCAGACCGTGCTCCTTGAACGCCGAAGCGGGCACCGGCGGAATCTCGCGCCAATCGTGCACTTCATCGGGCCCGCGCCCGAGGTGCCGCGCGTAGGTTCCGTACGCGGGTATCGTCTCGCATTGGACGCGAAAGGATCGAAGAGCGAGATCCGAGAACGGATCGGCCGCCGCATGCGGAGCCGGGGCCGGTGTCTCCCACCTTGTCTCCGCGATGAAGCGGACGAGATCCGCCTCCACATCGCGCCAGGGCGGCCGCGGGGCAGGGTCGTGGGACGTCATGCCCGCGCTCCGCATGCGAGGTCCACCGCTTGATCCACGGTCGTCACCGCATGCACGAGGGCGCGGATCGGAGCGTCCACTTCGAAGCGGCGCGACAAGAGCTCCAGGAGATCCCTCCAGGAGTCTCCCAGGAGGATGAGCCTTCGGTTCATTCCTTTTCCGTGCATGAGGAGCGTCCAGAGCCAGAAGACCTCGTTCAGCGTTCCGATGCCTCCCGGGAGCGCGATCGCGGCCCTCGTTCCCTCGAGCAGCCGCTCGATTCTTGTCGAGAGATCGGGCGCCGAGACGACGTCATCCAAGAGCGGATTCGGCGCGCGGGTGTCCGCGAACCAGTCGAGCGTACACCCGACCACGCGGCCCCTTACGTCCTTCACTCCTTCGGCCAGCGCTCCCATGACGCCGGCGTAGCCGCCGCATCGGACCTCGGCGCCCCGCCGACCGAGGGCGCGCCCCAACTCGCGCGCGAGATCGTAGTTGGGATCCCCGGGCGGCGTCCGGCTGCTACCGAAGACAGCGACCGACGTCTTCATGTTCCCTCGACCCCTCCGGAAGCGGCAACCCTTTGGGCCGCTTCCGCATCGGTGGCGCCGGAAGAGCCGGCGTGGTACCATCCTCGCCGTGAAACGCCCGAACGATTCGCCCGCTGGCGATCGATCCGAGCGGATCGTCCGGCTCGCGCTGGCTCAGATCAATCCCACCGTCGGCGATCTCCCCGGAAACGCCAAGAAGGTCATCGAAACCATCGCGCGTGCCCGCGACCTGGGGGCGGATTTGGTCGCCTTCCCGGAGCTTACGCTGACCGGGTATCCGCCCGAGGATCTTCTCTTGCGCCCCGAGTTCCTCGATCAGAACCAGGCGGCCATGGAGGAGGTGGCGCGCAGCACCATCGGCATTACCGCGGTCGTGGGCTTCGCCCAGCGCTCGGACGACGTCTACAACGCGGCCGCGATCGCGCACGACGGTGAGGTGGTAGGAATTTACCAGAAGCGCCACCTCCCGAATTACGGGGTTTTCGACGAAGTGCGCTATTTCCGACCCGGAGACGAGTGCTTCGTCTGCAAGCGTGGTCCGCTCACCTTCGGTGTGAACATCTGCGAGGACATCTTCACCCCCGTGGGCCCGACCGCGGCGCTCGCGGTCTACGGGGAGGCGGAGCTGGTCATCAATCTCTCCTCCTCTCCGTTCCACACCGGAAAAGCCGCGGCCCGGGACCGCATGCTCTCCACCCGCGCGCTCGACGGCGTCTCGGTGGTCGCATTCGTGAACACCGTCGGGGGTCAAGACGAGCTCGTCTTCGACGGCAACAGCCGTGTCTACGGACCTCAAGGCGAGCTTCTGGCGCAGGCGCGCGCCTTTGAGGAAGACCTCATGCTCGTCGACATCGATCTCGAGAGCGTCTTCCGCGCCCGACTCCGCGACCCTCGGAGCCGGATCGCCGCGCAGCGCGACGACGCTCCCGAGATGAGGGCGCTGACGCTGCGTCCGATACGCCGGCGCGCGCGCCCCAAGCTTGAATCCCGGAAGGTCACGATCCCGAGCGGCGCCGATGAGATCTACCAGGCGTTGCTCCTCGGGACGCGCGACTACGTGACCAAGAACGGATTCGAGCACGTTGTGATCGGATTGAGCGGCGGTATCGATTCCGCGCTCACGGCTTCGATCGCCGCGGACGCCCTGGGACCGGACCACGTGACCGGTGTGTTCATGCCTTCGGGAATCACCTCGCGGGAGAGCCGCGATGACGCCGCCGCGCTGGCGAAGAATCTCGGAATCGACCTGCTCACGGTGCCGATCGAACCCGAGATCGCCGCCTACCGCGAGAGCTTGAGACAGGTCTTCGCTTCCTCTCAGGAGGACGTCACGGAAGAAAACATCCAATCGAGGATCCGCGGAACCGTTCTGATGGCGCTCTCGAACAAGTTCTGCTGGCTCGTGCTCACTACCGGAAACAAGAGCGAGCTGTCGGTCGGCTACGCGACCCTCTACGGCGACATGGCGGGCGGCTTCTCGGTGTTGAAGGATGTCTCGAAAACGCTCGTGTACGAGCTGGCCCGGCACCGGAACGCCGCGGCCAAAGCTCCCTGGATACCGGAGCGGACGCTGACCCGCGATCCGACGGCGGAACTGAGGCCGGGGCAGCGCGATACGGATACCCTCCCGCCGTACGACGTGCTCGACCCCATTTTGAAGGCGTACGTCGAGGAAGACTCCGAGGTAGAGCGGATCGTCGCGATGGGGTACGATCGCTCCCTCGTGCAACGGGTGATGCGGATGGTGGACCGGGCCGAGTACAAGCGCCGCCAGGCGCCTCCCGGAATTCGTATCACGCCGCGCGCCTTGGGCAAAGACCGCCGACTCCCGATCACCAATCGCCATCAACCCTGGCGTGACTGACGTGACCGACGACCCGAAGCCGAAGACGGAGGACCCGATGAAAAAGCTCGCCAGTCCGGCGACCGCGGAAGCGATCAGTCCGGCAGCAGGGCCCTCCGCGCCTTCCGCCGCGCCACGCGCCGGCACCGAACGCCCCCAGACAAGAGGAACCCAAGTGAGCGACCAAGCGTACCCGTCCGTCGATCTCGAACCCTATCTGAGTGTGCGGGACCGCAAAGGTGGCAAACGCGTCATCCGCGACCGCTCGGGCGGGATCGCGCTCGTGCGGGAAGATGCGCTGAACCTGGATCTCTTTCGCGCGAACGGGATCCCGCTCCACAACGTGGGACGTCGCTTCCGCGTGGTCGGTGAGGACGGAATCACCGAGCTGGAGCGCTGGATCGCACCCTTCGACGTGATCCACCGCTCCCGCGAAAACCCCAAGACTTTCGACGGGCTCAAGCTTCCGCTCGGCGAGCTCGTCTTCGATCACGGGCTTTATTTGAAATTCGGCCCCGGGGTCGCGGAGCTGGGCGTGAACGACCGCGGGGACGTGCTCTTAAGGCGCGGCTCCTCGGACGATCCTACGGCCGGACCGGTGCGGAACTCCTTCAATACCGTGATCACCGGCCGGGCGAAGAGGCTCGTCACCCGGACGACCCTCGACGCGCACAAGGCCGACGTGCAGGAAACGGCCGGCTGGCTCAGGGCGCTCGAGGCCGTTTCGAAGCGGAGGACCCTGGTCAGCCGTTTTTCATGCGCGGGGATCCAGTACACGCACAAGGGAAACGTGCCGTATTTGAAACGTACGTCGCAGACGAACTTCTTCCCGCCGCAAGACGCCGAGATGATGGTCATTGCGAAGCAGATCGAGCAGCGCTTCCGCGAACGCGGGCAGAAGAAAACACCGCGGGTCACGATCGTTTCGCTGATGGGCATACCGCGGAGCGAAGCCGAGCACGCGCTATTCTTGCGTAAGCTGAAGCGGGCTCGCGTGTCGGCCGAACGGCTCGGAATTCCGGCTCGCCTCCGCGATTCCCGCTTGTGGGACCCGGAATCGAAAGCGGTCGCAACTTCGAACTTCGTCTACTTCTGCCCGCTCGCCGACCTCAAGGACGAGGTCACGATCATCACGGTGAACACGGATTACCACGGCGAGGTGAAGAGCCGGGGAGTGCTCTCGCCGCTCATGGCGATCCTATCCAAGGTCGACATCATTTCCGCGCACGCCGGAGCGGCGATCCTGAACCGCGAAGGGACCGCCACCACCTTCACCGGTCCGACCGGGACCGGCAAGACAACCGCCGGAGCCTTCTGGGCGGAGCGAAACGAGGTCTATCGGCGCCTGGAGCTCAAGCGCCGTTACCGGATCGACCTCGAGCACGAGGGCCTGTCGGGGAACGAGCTGGACGAGAAGCTCGAGAGAATGTTCCCGGCGATCGGAATCCTGGGCCAGGAAGACTGGATCGAGATCTTGAAAGATCCGAAGCGCGGCTGGGTGTTCTGGTCCACGGAGCGCTGCCTCTATGCGCGCACCGGCGGATTCCCGGGATTGAAATTCGTGCTCTCCGATAACGAGCCCATCTTGGAAAACGTCACCGCCGACTTCGGCGGCGGCGGAACACTCGACAAGCTCGGACGGATCACCCACGACTATTTCCCCGAGCGGATCTTCTACGATCCGACGTGGGGCCATCTGCTGTACGACCGGACGTCGCGGCCGATCGCGGCGAACGTTTTCTTGGAGCGGAACCCGAGCCTTGATTTCTGCGTCAAGCGCGTGGGGCCGGACGAGGCGCTCAAGTGGCTCTTGATCGGGCGCACGCCGGGCGGAAAGTACGAGCCTCTGTACAACGCCTACCCAGATTTCAGCGGACTCTTGATGACGAACGGGGTCGTGGGAGAGAAGCTGGTCGAGGCGGTCCGCGCGGCGGAGCGGGGAAATCTCGGACCGCTCGGAAACGGGGACGCGACCTTGGGGAGAGCAATCTACGACAAGCTCAAGATCCAGCTCGATCTCTGGCGGGAGAACTGCTCCCAGGTTCCGACCTACATCGTGAACGGAGCGGCGGGACTCGAGATGACCCAGGACATGAACTGGCTCTTGTCCGAGCATCCGGACGCGTTCGGCGACTGGAGAAAGGTCACGACCGTCGATTTCCAGCGCTATATGAACGAGCGATACGGCGTCACCTACAGCGGGCGGGGCGCCTGGACGCACATCTCCGCGGCGCAGCGCGCGGCGAGGTAAGGGGAAGCCCCTCAGCGCAGGATCAAGACGGTCGTGGTCGCGGTGCGGGCGCCCGCGCGCACGCGCAGCCAGTAGCGGCCGGAGCCCAGACGCCGGCCACGGTCGTCGCGGCCGTCCCAGAAGAAGCGCATGAGACTCGCCGGGGCGGGCTCCGCGAATGAGCCGTCGACGCGGAGCGTTCTCACCAGCCGTCCCTGAAGGTCGAACACCTTCGCCTCGATTCCGCCGACGCCCAATTGCCCCAGCGCATCGAACACCTGGACCTCCGCCCGTTCCCCCATTGGATTCGGCAAGATCGACAGGGCGAGACGCGGGGTGCGCGGAGGCGTGGATTCCTCCCCGACCGCTACGATCGTCGCCTGACCGGGGCGGAGCAACAGGCAACGCGCTCCGTCCGAAACCAAGAGATCCGGAATCGGACCCGCCGTGCTCAGGAACTGGAGCGAAGTCGCTGAAGCGCTGGGCGTCCAGTGCGAGGCCGCCTCCAGCGCGCGCCCCTCGGTCCAGATCTGTTCCCGGGAGAGCGCCACGGGCGCGGCGTAGGGCGGCGAGGCCGCGGGGGCGATCTGATTCAGCTCCGCCGCGCCGGGAACGCGAATCAACGCGACGCCCCCCGCTCCGAGTGCCACGGCCGCGTTCCCGGTCCACGTTCCCGCCAGTCCGATCGCCGGCTCCCCGGTCTGCTGCGCCAGCACCAAGGACGGCGCGCCACCGAGCGGCGCGCGCAGGATCTCCAGTCCCGCCGCGGACGCCGCGACGGCAAGGTAGACGCTGTCGCGCGTGTTCGAGATCCAGCAGGCGTCGCGCGCGTACGGCGTCCCCCACGTCGACGAGAGCGCCACCCATCCCAGGGGCGTGAACGTCACGGTTGCGGGCGCGCCGCTCCCCGCGCTCAGGTGGTAGAAGGAGACCCCCGCGCTCCCGTCCGCGACGGCGAGATCGGGCGAGCCCGCGCCGGCCCGGCGCAGCTCGACGTCCAGCGCGCTCCCCGGTGTCGCGAGCGTGCCCGCGGCGTAGGGAACGCCCCCGAGCGAATCGAACGCCGCCGTCACGTCGATCGCGACGACCCCCGCGCCGGTGCCCGCGGCGACGAGCGCAGGATCATACGTGGCCGCGACCGGGACCGAGCCCGTGTCGGCGTCCGCGACGAGGGCGACGATGCGCCCCGAAGTGGCGCGAAACCACGCGACGTCGGTCGCGAAGCCCGGAAGCGGGATCGTTCGGAGGATTCGATCGTCGATTCCGTTCCTGTCCAGGTCGAAGAAGTCTTCCCACGTGCCGAAGGGCGGATCGACCACGGTGCGTAGGTTGAGGAGCATCAAGCCGGCCCGTCCCGCCGCGAGGAGCCCGAGATCCAGGGTATCCCCGGCCGGGCCGATGAACCCCGGCACGACGGCGACCGACGCCGCGAACGAGGGAATCCGGACCTGTCCCACGAGGCGGTCGTCCGTCCCGTTTCCGTCCGCGTCGATCTCGCCGATCCGCGCGAGCGAGGAGCCCGCGCTCAAGACGCGAACGCCGTCGAGTCCCGCGGGTACCAGCCACACGCCTCGGCCCAGGAGCTCCACCGGGCCGTCCCGTCCGGCGGCGGGCTCTCCCATCGGCGCCAGGCCGACGGGGTAGAGCGCGACCGGAAGCGATTCCGGGAGAGCGGCTGAGGAGAGGGCGTGGCCGACCGCGGTCGAGATGCCCGCGGCGCTCGTGATGCTGCATTGCACCGCGTTGGCGTTCCCGCCGTAGGCGCTCCCCGCGATCGTGGTCGGCGCCGCGACGGTGACTGTGGTGCCTCCCGGCAGGTTCAAATCCACGGGGGGTGGCGTGCCCGGGAAAAGCGCGCCGGTATTGTTGGGATCGGGGTTGGTGCGACCGTCTGTCACAACGACGGACTCGGCCCCGGCGACCGTGCTGTGGACCTGAAAGGAGACCGCTCCCGTCGTGTTCGATCGCGCCGACCAGGAGGAAGGCGCGGGCCAGACCTCGGGCATTCCCCCGCTCGCCGAAAAGATCGCCGAGGTCACTTTCGCCACATGCCCGCCGCCGATCTGGTCCGTGAGCTCCACGGACAGGGACGCGGCACCGAGGGCGAGGGCCGGTATGGTCACGGAGAGCGTGACGCGTCGAACGCTGTCCGGAGGAACCGCGATGGAGCCGCTCGAGGGGGAGACGCCAAGCGCGAAGGCGCCCCCCGGGGTCGCGGCCCAGTTCAGATTCGCGGGCGCTCCGTTCGCGCGAAGCGTCATCTCGATGGAATGGGTCGAGCCGGGGGCGAACGAGGCGCTCGGCAGGAGGGCCGTGACCGATCGAGGAGGGATCCAGCCGGTCCCGGCGTTCGCGGGAGCATGGATCGCCCCCGCGAGCAGCGGGACCAGTGCGAGCGTCAGCGCGGGCTGTGGAAATCGTGCTCGCATGTTCCTCGGTGGATACGAAGCGGGGGCCGGTAGAACCCACCGGCCCCCGACTTTCGCGTGCTTCGGACCTAGGGGCGATTACTTGAGAATCGTAATGCCCACCCTCTGCGAGAACTCGCCGGCATCGATCCGGGCGTAATAGTGTCCGGACGCGACGCCGCGGCCCAGGTCATCCGTGCCGTTCCAAACCGCGACGTGCGGGCCCGCCGGCTGGCTGCCGTCCACGAGCTTCCGGACGAGGCGGCCGCTCACGTCGTAAATCCTGAGCTTCACGCCGTAGCTCGCTCCGCCGCTCCGCGGCAGGACGTACAGGAGCTTCGCCTGCGGGTTCGCGGGATTCGGTCCGCTGTTCTGGAACGCAAATCCATCCTCTCCCACGAGGCCGCCGATCCGGCCGGCCAATGCGGGCGCAGCAAGCACCTTCGCGCTCAGATTGTAGGTCGGTGGTATCCGCACCTGGGGCACCCCGTTCGGCAAGAAGGCCGAGCCCTGGATGTCCGTTACCTGCAAGAAGAATTTCCTCGGCGCGGTGCCCTTCCCGTTGCGAGGCGGAACGGTGAAGGAGATCTTGGGGTTGAGCCCTCCATTCGAATCGTCGTCGAACGCGAGGATGTCCCCGTTCGTGTCGAGGAGGAACATCACGAGATCCTGGTCGTTTCTGCTGTCCTGACCCGTCGAGACCGCGCTCGCCTGGATGGTCTCGCCCGGACTCGCGTTGATGAGGAAGTAGTCCTGATCACCCGCGGGCGAATAGGTCTCGGGACGATTCGTCGTCGGCAGCGTGAGCGCCTTCGCTTCGGTGGCGTTGCCTCGTCCGTTCGGCTCATCCGCATCCACGTTGAATCCGGTGATCGTCGTGTTGGAAGTCAGGCTCTTGTTGCCGGCGTTGTCCACGGCTTGCACGAACCAGAGCTGGGCGCCGGCGGGGAACGCCGGAATCGTGTCGGTCCGCATCGAGATGTGTCCCGAGCCGCCCGCGGTCCCCTCCGTCTGCAGGAGCCCCGACGGGAGCCGGCGCACGAGGTTCACATGGTTGAGCGAGTTCGGCGGCAGCGCGAAGCCATCGAGCCGCTTGTCGGCAGGATTGTTGTAGCTGAACTCGAACTTCGTGAGCCTCTGGTTCGCTCCCAGGTTCGCGACCGGCACGATCGGAGACAGCTCGGGCGAGCCCATCTGGGCCGTCAGGCTGACCGTGATGTTCCGGTCGACCAGGGTCGCAGCGGTCGTGCCCGCGCTGTTGATGCTGTAGTCGTTCGCGAATAGCCCGCGCTCCAGTGCCGTGAAATCCATCCGGAGGAACGGGAAATCCGCGGGGAAGGTGGGATTCGTGGCCGGCGGAAATTGAATCGCCCAGAAGAGCACCTTGTCGGGATCGTTGATCGTGATCCCGATCGGAACCTCGTTGATACCGTTCGGGCTGCCGACGAAGGGCGCGATCTGGAAGAGAGGCGCCGCGAGGTTCGGAAGCCCCGTCGCGGTGTTGAGCTCGCAGAGCCGCACGCTCGGGAACGTGGCATTGAGCGGCGGCCGGCCGAACTGCGCGTTGAACGTGAAGGACGGGAACGTGATCTTCGTGACGGTGTAGGGCGGGGTGAACGGCAGATCGAAGCGCTTCACCAGGAATCCCGAATTCCGGAAGGTCACGATATTCTCGAACTGACCGTACTGCGCGACTTCGACCCGGCCGGGAAACGTGTTCGTGATGAAGTTGATGCCGCCGGAGTTCGATCCGGCGCTGACGGTCACGGGGGTGAAGTCGTTCGCTTGATCCGTGAAGCCGTTGGCTCCCTCGCCGGCGCCGTTCCAGTACTCGACTTCGAAGTTGATGTCGAGCCCGTTGAAGATACCGCCTACGTTCGGATCGGCGGCGATCGTGTGGATCCCGTCGAGCGGGACGATGCGGACGTGATAGTCGCCCGGCGGGAGGCCGTGGATCGTGTATTCGCCCAGTCCGTTCCGAACCGTCAGCTCACCCGAGATCGCGCTGATGGAATTGAGCGGGTCCGTCGCAGGACCTGGACTGGTCGCGACCAGCGCCTCCACGTGCGCGCCGAAGATCGCAGAGCCGTCAAACCCGCTCACGACGGTCCCGCTGATCGTTCCGGTCGAAGCCCCGAAATCCACCGCGCCGGGAGAAAGTCCACGCGCCGCGGACTCAGGGTAGATGGTCGAATTTCCGGCCCGGTCATCCAGCTCGAGCGTGCGCTGCCGCGTGTCCCCGATGATGAAGGGGATCATCGTGGCGTTCGCCACGCTCGTGTGATCGAGACCGAAGTAGTGACCGTACTCGTGCGTGACTACCGACTGGAGATCCACGCTCGATTGGCCGGGAGGTGCCGGCGTGAGGTTCGGCGACGAGGTGGAGGAGAAGAAGTCCCGGTCGTTGTACACCATGTCCGCGTCGAGCGTATGCCCGTCCGTCAGATCGATCGTGGAACGGACGAACGCGATCACGCTGCCGCCCGGAGCGAAGTTCGCGCCCGCCGTGTCGAAGAACATGCTGTTCTGGCCGTCCGTTGCGTCCAGGGCGGGTGGGACCTGTCCCGGGGCCCCCGTGTATTCGACGGGATTCACCGTGAAGTAGGAGGTGTTGATGTTCTCCCAGGTTTTCGCCGATGCCTGCACGATCGAGAGCGCCGTCGCCGAGGGAATATCGGCGTTCGTCGGATTGATGACGCTCGACAGCGGGAGCGCGGAATCGAGCCAGTGTGCCTGAACGATGCCGGTGGTGCCCTGGCGCGTCAGGCGGATGAATGCCGAAGCGGGACTGACCAGCGTGAGCGCGAACACGAAAGCGCCGAGCGCGGCCAGGGCGATATGAATTCGATGCGATTTCATGGTCTATCGTCCTCCGCTACTCGGTTGGGGGGTTGGGGTCGACCTGGATCTTGCCGGCCTCATCGAGGCTCGTCTTGATGCCATCCAGGAACGCGTTCAACGGCATGTCCGGCGCCGTCGTCGATTCGACGCGGCCGCCGCTCTTCGAGAGCAGCTCGGTCCCGGCGAGGTCGTTGCGGACCATCTTCACGCCATCCTTGGCGGTCACGATCGAGTACTTGCCCTGCTGGAGTCCCATCACCCAGGGATAGCCCGCGGCGTCCTTCTGGGTCAGGAACAGCACGACTTCCTCCCCCTTGCGAAAGCTCGGCATGCCGGGAACGATCGAGGCGATGGTGCCCACGGTACCGCCGAGCTGACGCAGGGTGATCGTCGTCGCGCCCTTCGAGCCCTTCACGGGCTGAAGCACGCGCAGCGTGTAGTAGGAGTAGATCTCTCTGTGGCCCGCGTCCCAGCTGGAGACCGCGTCATCGACGCGCGCCATCACGATGGATTCCGATTTCTTGGTGAGCTCTTGGAGCGTGAGCTTCTGGACGGTCGTGGCGAGGGCCGCCGGCGCTCCGACGAGCGCCACCGCGGCGATTGCGCTTACAAGTAGAAGACTAAATCGATTCATCGCCTGTTCTCCTGAGGTCGGGACCTGCGTCGCCGGCCCGAATCGAAGCCGCGCGGCGCGTGAGATGAGGCGGGACGGCTAGAAAGCATGGAGTGGGATTTTCTCCGGCGATCACCTCCCCAGTGGGACCCAGAAATGGACCCGGGTTCGTGAAACCGCGAAGATGTTGGAAGCGATGCGGAGGTGGCGGATGGCATGGACTGCCGTAGGACTCGCGCGCATTACCCCCGAAGTGACGGGAAGTATATCAATTTTGTTGAGTTATGTCAACGACGCACGACGGCCGATTCGTCAGGCCAGGCGGGTGGTGGACGGAAATGTCCCGACGAATCGTCAGAGTGGCCACGAATGCAGACTCAGGTGCGTTGACTTTTCACCCTGTATTGCCAGGACGTCAAGATTGTGGGCGATGGTTTCGGGCGCGATGTATGCCATGCCCAACCCTTCGCCGCTCCCGGGCTCCAAAGTCGTGCTGGTGACGTGCCCTGCCTCGATGCCGCCCGATCGAAGCTCCGTCCCTTTCGGGATGGGCTCGCCGGTCCATGGGAAACGAAAGCCGACACGCTGCCGGCGCACATGGCCCCGATGTGTCGTGCGCGCTACGACTTCCTGTCCCACGTAGCAACCTTTTGTCATCGAGATGGCCTCCGGCAGGGCAAGCTCCGTCGCAATGCGGTCCAGATCCAGATCGATTCCCTGAAGGGGAAGGCCGACTCGGATCCGCCACGCCTGAAATACCGCCGAATCGAGGAAAGAGGCGATCGAGGCGGCGCCCGACTCGGCGGGCACGAGCACGAAGGAAAGCGGCTCGGCCCGGATCGCGAGGGCGCCGGGGATCTTCGAGGCGATTGCCCGAGCCATAGGATCGCGCTCGGGCCCCGCGACCCCGAGGAGCCGGGACGCACCATCGGGCCCCTCGAACTCGACATCCTCCATGATGCGGAATCGCTCGAGGTGAGGCCTGAGCCCGGCACGGGCGCCCTCATCCGCGATGACGGTCGCCGAACCCGTACCGGCCTCGATCGTGATCCACGCGAGCGCGACCGGGCGCCCTTTCTCGGTGAGGAAGAGGGTCTTCACAGCCTCTCCCGGCGCGGGTCCCGCCGCGAAATCCTGCGTCGCGGTACCCTGGAGAAAATCGCGCGTCTCGGAACCGGCGATGCGGAGCACGGTCCACCGCTCGAGATCGACGACGGCGGCGGCTTCCGTGAGGGAGCGATACTCCTCCGCCAGCCGCTCGACCGAGGATGGGGCAGAACCTTTCATACTCCGACGATAGCACCCCTCGGATCGGGCCGAAAAAATCTTCTTGACGGCCCCGGCCTTATATCGTAAATTGACGATCAACGATTTGGTTGCGTATTCTCTTCCGGAGGCCGCCGATGGTGGATCGCATCCGTTTTTCGAAGCGCCCTGCGTCGTCCCGGGGGCGCCGGGCGCCCGGGAAGGCGGACGAGGATCTCGCGGGTCTCGCGTGGGGGCTCGCGCACCCCGCAAGGGCCGCGATCCTTCGCTTGCTCCTCGAACGCGGCGAGTGTGTTTGCGGAGCGATCGTCGACTCGATGCCGCTCGCGCAGGCGACGGTCTCCCAGCACCTCAAGGTGCTCAAGGAGACCGGATGGATTGAAGGGGAGGTCGACGGGCCGCGGGTCTGCTATTGCCCCGCGGCGGGAGTGATGGCGCGGTTCAAGCAGCTGCTACAAAGCCTGGAATCAGGCGAACGGAGGTAACGCGATGGAAGCAAGGGGCGACATTCGAACGGCGGTGCGCGAGCGCTACGGCGCGATCGCGGAAGGCAAGGCAGGATGCTGCGGATCAGGCGGGGGATCGGGATGCTGCGGCCAAACGGCCACGAGCGGGCTGGCGGAGTTGGGCTACAGCCCCGAAGAGGCCGCCGCGATCCCCGAAGGCGCGAACCTGGGCTTGGGCTGCGGAAACCCGATCGCGCTGGCGGAGGTAAAGCGAGGCGAGACCGTGCTCGATCTTGGGTCGGGCGCGGGGGTGGATGCCTTCCTCGCGGCGCGCGAGGTCGGCCCGGAAGGCCGGGTCATCGGCGTGGACATGACGCCCGCGATGATCGACCGCGCGAGGGAAAACGCGGCGCGTGGGGGCTACCCGAACGTCGAGTTCCGTCTGGGCGAGATCGAGCATCTGCCCGTGCCGGACGCATCGGTGGACCTCGTCGTCTCGAATTGCGTCGTGAACCTCTCCCCCGAGAAAGACCGCGTCTTCCGGGAAGCGTTTCGAGTGCTGAAACCGGGCGGCCGCATGCTGGTGAGCGACCTCGTGCTGGAGCAGCCTCTTCCCAAGGAGACGCGTGAGTCGATCGAAGCCTACGTCGGCTGTATCGCGGGAGCCTCGCTCAAAGAGGACTACGTGAGGCTCATCCGCGAGGCGGGGTTTCAGGACGTGAGCATTTTGCGCGAGGGACGCTACGGTGACGAGCCGGTCACATCGGTCCAGATCCGCGGGATAAGGCCGCCGAGCGCCACCGACGGGCCGGCTTCGGGGCGGTGAGCGCGCCTACTCGCGGATGACCGCTTCTCCGGCCGCGTCGTAGCTCAGGACCGCGTGAACCGGGAGGGCCGAGCCCAGCTTGGCCCTCCCGCCCAGGAACGCGATCTCCACAACGAAAGCGAAGCCCAGCGGCCTGCACTGGAGCGCCTCGACGAGCGCCAGGGCGGCGAGCGCGGTGCCACCGGTCGCGATCACATCGTCGGCGATCAGGACGCGCGTCCCGGACACAAAGAGGCCGCGGTGCGTTTCGATCGACGCGGTCCCGTACTCGAGCGTGAACTCCTCGCGGGCCGCCGATCCCGGGAGCTTCCCCGGCTTTCGCGCCAACATGAGACCGGCTCGCCACCGTTCCGCGAGCCCCGCCGCCACAAGAAATCCCCGCGCTTCGATCCCGAGCACAACCTCCGGAGGGGCTTTGTCGAACGGACGCGCGAGCGCCCCGAGCGCGCGCGACCAGGCAGCGCCGTCCGCCCAAAGGGGCGTCAAGTCGCGGAAGAGGACCCCGCGCTGCGGGAAATCGGGGACGGCCCGCACCCACGCCGAGAGGGGCGCGTCCGGTGACGAGGGCATCGTGAACAGGGGGGCGGACGTGGAGCGCTAGCCTCCCAAGGACCCGATCATGACGATTGGGCCGCTGGGCTCGTTCGGAGTCGGCGAGCCACCCTCGGGCTCAAGCGAAACCGCGAACGCCGTCAAGGTAGCCGGATCGCCGATGTCCTCGATGCGCAGCACGACGCGCCCGCCCGGCTCGGACCGGATGAGCCCGAGCGACACGGGCGTATTGCCGCGGAGCGCCCAAAGCTCGTAGTCGCGTCCGCTCGGCGCCTTGAAATTCTCGAAGACCAGGATCGCGCGGTGCGTTTCGGGGTCCACGGTCGCGCGCGCGCGCAGCTCCGCCTCCCCCGCCGGCGTGAGGGAGAAGGAAGCGGCCCGGGCGCTTGGGGAGGCCAGCACCGCGGCCCAACGCCGCTCGGCGTCCAGATCGCGCGAGAGGCTTTGCGCTTGATCGCGGGCGCGCTTGAGCTCCCGCCTCAAGTGATTCGTCGTCGTGAGGAGAATCGCGGTCGCCAGAAGTAAACAAGCCGCGAGCGCCCAGCCCAATCGACGCAGCGGCGCCCAGCGACTCCTCATCGGGATGATCCGTCCCTCCTTCGGGGGACCACCCTCCACCCCCGCCCCGACAGCAGCCATCACACGCGATTTCAACGCAGGGCCCGGCAGCGCCGGAGGCACCGATGCGGCAAGGAGCACCGCGCTGCCGCCGAAATCGCGGAGCGCGCGCGCGCAAAGGTCGCAGGGTTCCGAGAGGTGTGCCTCGAGCCTGCTCCGGTCGGCCTCATCGAGACACCCGAGCGCATACGCCGCGCAAAGATCGAGATGTTCGTCGCGATGCTGGCTCACGCCCACTCCTCGTGCGGCAGAAGCTCACGAAGCTTCGTGAGAGCCTGCCGCGTCCATGATTTCACCGTTCCGAGCGGCGCGCCGAGCCGCGCGGCGATCTCCATCTGGGAAAGGCCGTCGAAGTAGGCCCCTTCGAGGACGCGGCGGTGCTGCGGCTCGAGGGAGCCCAGCGCAATCCGTACGCGCTGGCCAATTTGTTTCCGAACGGGCGAGGAGGAAGGATCTTCCGCCGCTTGCGGGGGATCGGTTTCGACCCGGGCCTCGGCGCGCTTCCGAGAAGCCGCGCCCCGGTACCGGTCGAGCGCGCGCGTTCGCGCCACCGTGAGAAGCCAGGCGGCCACGGGGCCTCGCCGGGCGTCGTACGTAGAGGCGGTCCTCCATACCTTGACCCAGGCCTCCTGCAGCGCGTCTTCCGCCTCGGAGCGTGAGCGCAGGATTCGCAGCACCACGGGATAGACGAGTGGCGTGTACCGGTCGTAGAGCTCCTCCAGCGCGCGCGTATCGCCGGCGCTCAAGCGCTTGAGACATGCGACGTCTTGCTCCTGCCGGGTCATGGTCAGGGATGAGCCTCGCGTGGATCGGGTCCCATTCTTCTTCTACTACGTAGCTCGCTGGGATTTGGACTAGAGCCGCGGTGAAAGATAAGCCCCGGCCGGGCTTGGGGCAAGACGCCATGCTATTCTCTGACCATGGAGAGGAAACGGCTCCTGATCCTGGGGGGAGGATTTGTGGGGCTCGACGTCGCCCGCTCGATCGGCAAGTCCCCCGCGGCTCGCAAGTACTGGGACACGGTTCTCATCGACAAGGAGAACTTCTTCCAATTCAATCCCCTGCTTCCCGCCGTCGCCGTAGGCGCGGTGGAAACGCGCCACATCGTCTACCCGCTCCGCGACATGGCGCGACATCGTCAAATTCGATTCGTCAAGAACAAGGCCACGCACATCGACCTCGCCCGCCGGGAGGTTCTGCTCCATAACGATCTCGTCATGCCGTACGACACGCTCGTCATCGCCGTCGGGAGCGTCACGAACTACTACGATGTGCCGGGTGCCCAGGAGCACGCACGTCCGTTCAAGACGATCGTAGACGCGATGTACGTCCGGGCGCGCGTCGTGGAGCTTTTCGAGATGGCGGAGCAGGCAGAGACGGCCGACCAGCGGCGAGAGCTCCTGTCGTTCGTAATCGTGGGAGGCGGCGTCACCGGCGTCGAAGTTGCAGCCGAGCTGATGGACATGGCGCGCGATACGCTCCTCCCCAAATACCCAAGCCTCAGCCGGTCCGACCTTTCGGTCACGATCATCGAAGGAGGCGATCGGATCATTCCCGCCGCGCGCCCCGAGCATTCCGCCTATGTCTACCGCTTCCTCGTGCGCCGCGGCGTCCGACTGTTCCTCGGCCGACCGGCCGTGCGCGTGGAGCCGAAGTGCGTCCACCTCCCTGACGGAACCAAGGTCGAGGCGTTCACAATCCTCTGGACCGCGGGCGTGCGTCCCCCCGATCTCGTCACGAACCTCCCCGTGCTCCACATCAAGGATGGCCGCGTTCGCGTCGACGACTATCTTCGAGCGCTCGACCCCGAGGGGGAACCGATCGAAGACGTGTTCGTGGCGGGAGACTGCGCGGCCTCGCTTCGCCCCGACGGCACCTACCAGCCCGCCTTGTCCCAGACCGGGGTCGCGATGGGGACCTACCTCGGAGGGTTGCTCGTCAATCGCGCGAGGGGGAAGCCGGCGAAGCCTTTCCGGTTCAAACCAGCGGGCTACATCATCTCGCTCGGAAAGCACAGCTCGGTGCTGGAGCTGTTCGGCGTGCCGCTCTCGGGGAAGCTTGCATGGCTCCTGTGGGCGGCGGCTTACCTGATCAAGATGGTGGGGTTCAGAAAACAGCTCGAGGTAGGAATCGATCACCTCACGCATCTGATTTTCGAGCACGATTCGTCACAAATATTGAACCGGAGGCAGATCCTCTCCGATGAAGAGCTGAATCTTTCGCTGGGACGCTGAACCCTGCCGGGCCGGCCGGCCGGGCGGGCGGCCGCCGCGCGGCGGCGCATGGAAGATGAGTCACGGTCGGGGTCCTGCAGCGTATACTGATAGGCGGTTCGGGGGGTACACGCGGCAACCTCATCCAGGAAGGAGTTTTCAATGAAGCGAATGTTCGGAGCGTGCCTGGTGCTGGCCACAGCCCTTTTCCTATTTGGCGCGCTGGCCTACGCGGCGGAGAAGTCGGCCGCCGCACCCAAGACGGTGACCGGTGAGGTCGTCGATTTGGGCTGTTATCTCGGGAGCGGCATGAAGGGCACCGGGCACAAGGAGTGCGCCTCGACCTGCATCGCGAAAGGCATGCCGATGGGGCTCCTGACGAGCAAGGGCGTCCTCTACGTCTTGACGATGAATCACGACAACGCCGACCCATTCAATCAGGCGAAACAGTACGCCGGAGGCCAGGTCAAGATCACGGGCCCGGTCTCGATGAGGAACGGGACAAGGTCTCTGGAAGTGAACGCAGTCGCGGCGATGTAACCCATCGACCCGCCCAGCATGGATTCAAATCGGCGCGTGGGGTGCTTCACGGGATCCCACGCGCGATTTTATTTGTGAAGCGAGCTCTCCAGCTTCTCGTGCTCTTCGCGCTGGCGGCGCTTGCGTTCTGGACCGCGGCGCTCCGCCCCAAGCTCACCTCGGTGGAGCGGGGCCGCCGCCTCGCCGAGGCCACCGGGTGCTTCGGCTGCCACGGCCCCGAGGGGACGGAAGGCGCGTCCAACCCCGGGCGCCCCGAGAAGACGGTCCCGTCCTACCGGGCGCTCATGATGTACGCGAAAACCGAGCAGGACGTGCGCGAATGGATCCGCGACGGCGTCACCACAGCGCGATCGAAGAGCGAGACCTGGCGCGCGGAGCGCGAGGCCGGCGCCCTCCAAATGCCGGCCTTCCGAAACCGCCTCAAGCCGCACCAGATCGAAGACCTCGTCGCGTTCGTGATGGCGGTCTCCGACCAGGATGCGCCCGATGATTCCCTGGCGCTCGCGGGGCTCGATCGCGCCCATGAGTTGGGATGCACGGGCTGCCACGGCCGCGGCGGACGATTCGGGCGGCCGAACCCCGGCTCGCTCAAGGGGTACATTCCGCCCTGGGACGGAGCGGACTTCCCCGAGCTGGTGCGGACCCGCAAGGAATTCAACGAGTGGGTCGAGCGCGGCAACACCAGCCGCTTCGAGACCAATCCGCTGGCCATGTATTTCCTGCGCCGGGCCGCGGTTCATATGCCCCCGTTCGACCGGTTCTTGAAGCCGGGCGATCTCGACAGGCTCTGGGCCCATGTGCAGTGGCTCCGCGCCGGGCGTCGGGCTAGCGCCGCGCCGGCGGCCGACGCCCCACCACCAGAATCTCCGTGAGGTAGAAGAAGAGCTTCCCTTCGCGCCATTCCGGCGCGAGCGCCTCCGCCGCACCGGGGGGCGCTGTTTCGAGCCTTCGCTTCAGTTCCGCCTTCACGGGCTCGCTCACCGTCTGCAACCCCGCCCACGCCTCGAACCCCCGGGCTTTGCGGAACATTTCGGTCGCCTCGATCTGGAAGCCCGCGGCGCGGAAGAATTGGAGCCACTCCGGCGCGGTGTACGCGCGGACATGGCTTGGGTCGCGAAATTTTTCGAAATCGTTGATGTAATCCGCCGTCGGGCGATCCTCGGGAACAAGGTTATCGATCACGGCGGCGATCCTGTTCGGCTTGAGGACGCGTGCCATCTCTCGGACAAATCGAGCGCAGTCGGGAAAATGATGCGGCGCTACACGGCAGGTTACGAGATCGAACTCGGCGTCTTGGAACGGCAGAGAGCACGCGTCGGCTTCGGTGAAGCGGACATTCGAGACACCCTTTCCGCGGATGAACCGCTCCGCCGCGTCGAGCATCTCCTGCGTGAGGTCGCTCGCCACAACCTCGCGCACCCGGGGCGCGAACGCGAGCGCGGTGTGGCCACCACCGGTTGCGATATCGAGAACGCGCCAGTCCCGTTCGGGATCGACCAGCTCGAGCATGCGGTCGAGGCTTTCGCCTTTCGAATGATCGGTACTCGAGACGTAGCGCTCGGCATTCAAGCCGAACTGGCGCTTGACGAGGTCGCGGTTATCCGCCAACCCGCTACTTCTTCTTGGCGGCGCGTCGTCGGCCCACGGCGAGGCGGCCCGGGCGATCCGAGGCTGCACGTCCCCGGCGACCCATCTTCACCGCCCCCGCCAGTGCTTTGACCTCGCGCTTCCCCATGGTGCGGATGCGCCGCCACGACTCGAGCGCCGTCCTCCGGGGCCTCGTGCGTCCGGTCTCCCAACCGAAGATCGACTGCGCCGAGACGCCGACGAGCTTCGCGTAAACGCGACGGCTCATTCCGAGCTTCTTTCGATGCGACTTGACCCACTGCGCGGAGAAGCGAACCTGGGGCTCGGACTCTGCCACCGTTGCGGCGCGCGTGCCGCCCCCCGCCCGCTTCGCGGCGCGCTCCAATTCCGAAACCAGCTTTCGCTGTTCCGCGACCCTGCGCCGGAGCGTGGTCACAAGCTTCCGGAGAGGCATTACGGTCGCTTTGACCTCCTTACGCGCCAGGCGTCGGATCTCGCCTTTCAATACACCTGCAAAATTCGGCACGGGAACCTCCATGTCATGTTTTACAAATGCCGAAGCATCGTTCCGTAGAATGATGGTTCGAGTATAAATCTTTGGATGAGCCCTGGGGGGAACTACTCTTTGTAAAAACTCCGTCCGCTCAGCGCCATCTGCTGCAAGCATCCGCAGGGACCCGCGGGCGCGCCTTCTTGCTGACGCCGCGCGAGACGCTCGACGATCGCTCCAGCGCCGACGGCATCGGCATAGCGGAGCAGTCCGCCGTGGAATGGAGGAAAGCCGGTCCCGAGCACCATCGCGAGGTCCACATCGTCGGGCCGCGCCACGACGTGCTCTTCGAGGGCGAGCGCAGCCTCATTGACCATCGCGTCGAGCAGGCGGTTCACGATCTGTTGGGGCGCAAGAGGTCCTTCCGCCGGCGTACTCGGCTCGATGTCGGGATTCACGGCCTTTCGCCGGCCGTTTTCGTAGCTGTAGAATCCCAGCTCTGATTTCTTTCCGAGCGCACCCGCGGCCACCAGCCGGTCAATCAGGGCAACCGGCGCGAGCCGGGTTCCGAACGAATCGTGCAAAACGTGCGCCACCTTGCGCGCGACGTCGAGGCCGATCTCATCGAGCAGCTCCAGCGGACCGACCGGCATCCCAAAATCCCGTAGTGCCCGATCCACCGCACGCGCAGGCTGGCCGCGTTCGACCAGAGCGACCGCCTCCGTCAGGTAAGGCATCAGCACGCGGTTCACGAGAAACCCCGGGGCGTCCGCGACCAGGACCGGTGTCTTGCCCAGCCGCCGCGCGAGCGCGATCACCGTTTGGACCGCGGCGGGCTCGCTCACGTCCGTCCGAATCACCTCCACCAGCGGCATCCGAGTCGCGGGATTAAAGAAGTGCATTCCGACAACTCGCCCGGGGACGCGGAGTCCCTTCGACATCGCGCGCACCGAGAGTGATGATGTGTTGGTCGCGAACACGCATCGATCCGAAACTTGCGCTTCCAGCTCGCGAAAGAGCGCCTGCTTCACCGGAAGATCCTCTACCACCGCCTCCAGGACGAGATCCGTCCTCTTGAGCCCGGATAAGTCGAACACAGGCGCGATCCTTCCGAGCGCCTGCTCCATCTCGGCCCTCGTGAGGCGCCCGCGGGAGACCTCGCGATCGAAGAGCGATCGCGCGTGCGCGAGGGAGCGAAGGATCGGCTCGGGCTTCAGATCCCGGAGCCGGACTCGCCCCCCCCGCCTCGAGAAAAGGTATGCGATCTCACCGCCCATCGTCCCCGCGCCCATGACGGCAACGTGATCCACCCTACGCGCCAGGGGCGTGTCCGGCCTACGCTTCGCCTCCTCGCGGAGCGCGAAGATGCGGCGCAGGTTCCTGGACTCGGGAGTGAAGAGGAGCCGCGCGACGGCTTCGCGCTCCGCCTTGAGGCCTTCCGTGGACGGGGCGCCCCAGGTAGCGCGCAGAACACGGATGATCTCGAGCGAAGCGGGATAGTGTCCGTGGGTCTCGCGCAGCACGCGGCGGTGGACCTGCGCGAGAATCGAGGCGCGGAGCGGCGCGATCGCCTCGACGACGCGAAGGCCGAGCGGAGGCCCCCGCCGCCTTACCACGCGCGGGTCTTGGAGAAGCCCCTCGGTCCACTGGATCGCGCGCTCGGAGAATCGCTCGTGAGGCAGAACCTCATCGACGAGCCCGACGCGGTACGCGCGGCGCGAATCGAGCGAGCGGCCCGTAAGGAGAAGATCCAGCGAAGGCAGAAGGCCGATGAGCCGCGGGAGTCTTTGGGTCCCTCCGAATCCGGGAAGAATCCCGAGCTGAACCTCGGGGAGCCCGATCGCCACCTTCCGCGAGTTCGACGCGACGCGGTATCGCATCGCGAGCGCAAGCTCCGTCCCCCCTCCGAGACACGGACCGTTGATCGCGGCAACCGTGGGATAGGGCAAAAGAGAGAGCTCATCGAAGAGCTGCTGGACTTCGCGGGATTTGGCTTCCGCTTCAGCAGGCTCGGAGAGATGGTCGAACTCGGAAACATCGGCGCCGGCGATGAACTGCTCTTCTTTCCCGCTCAAGAGGATCAAGGCGCGGGGATAGGCCTGATCGCTCCGCCCTCTCAAGGCGTCGAGCACGCGGCGGAGCGCTGGGAGCGATTCCGCGTCGAGTAGGTTTACCTTCCGCTCGGGATCGTCGAACCAGACGAGCGCGATCCCCGAGGCGTGAGCCTCGAGGCGGAGAGGCGCGCGCTCCGAACGTCCGACTTCTCCCTCGGGCTCTCGGAAGGCGAGGGTCACGCCGCGCGCTCCACGACCAGCGCCGCTCCCTGCCCGCCGCCCACGCAGAGCGTCGCGAGCCCGAGGGGCACGTCGCGGTTCCGCATCTCACGCAGGAGAGTGAGGGTGAGCCGCGTGCCCGACACCCCGACCGGATGGCCGAGCGCGATCGCGCCGCCGTTCACGTTCATGATGGATCGGTCGATCTCGCCGATGGGTCCCTCGAGCCCCAACTTCTCGCGGCAGTATTTCGCGGACGCCATCGCGATCTCGTTCGCGATGACCTGCGC
This sequence comes from Candidatus Eisenbacteria bacterium, assembly GCA_005893275.1. NCBI lineage: Bacteria > Candidatus Eiseniibacteriota > Candidatus Eiseniibacteriota bacterium. The sequence goes on from VBOW01000073.1 coordinate 24,186, forward strand.
CGCGAAGGCTTCGTTCAGCTCGATCAGCCCGATGTCCTTGAACGCCACCGCGGCGCGCATGAGCGCGACCGGCGTCGCATGGGTAGGGCCAAGCCCCATGCGCGCGGGGTCGAGCCCCACGAAAGAATAGCCGCGGATGCGGCCGGCGGGCTTTAACCCGAGAGAGCGCGCCTTCTCGGCGGACGCGACGAGGATCGCGGCCGCCCCGTCGGTCACGGGGCAGGCGTTTCCCACCGTGACGGTGCCGTAGCGCCGGTCGAAGTAGGGCTTGAGCCTTGCGAGCGCCTCGAGCGTCTGCCCCCTGCGCGGGCCCACGTCCTCGGTCACCGCTTGTTTGTAAGGGGGCGCGAAGACGGGAACGATCTCCTGCGCCATGCGGCCCGACTCCATGGCCGCCACCGCGCGGCGATGGCTCTGGAGGGCGAAGTCATCCTGCGCCTCGCGCGAAATTCCGAACTCCTTGGCGAGAACTTCCGCCGTCTCTCCCATGTTGAGACCGGAGACCGGATCGGTGAGTCCCTCCGCGAGAGCGATCCGCGGTTTGAGATCGCGAGGGCGGAGCGTCGCGAGCGCCTCGAGCTTGGCACCCGGCGATTTGGCGCGCGCGAGCCGATCGAACATGCGGGTCAGGCCCTCGCTCATGTAGAGCGGGATGCGACTCATGGATTCCGTGCCGCCGGCGACGATGAGGTCCGCGTCGCCCGCCGCGATCTTCTGATGCGCTTGGGCGATCGATTCCAAGCCGGAGGCGCAGTTCCGCTGCACGGTGAACGCGGGAACGCGCTCCGGGATCCCGGACAGGAGCGCTACGACGCGGGCGATGTTCGTGGACTCGGAAGGCTGCGCCACGTTTCCGAGGACCACCTCGTCGATCTCGGCAGGGTCCACGCCTGAACGGGCGAGAAGCTCGGACACCGCGACGCGGCCCAGCTCGCGGGCGGGGACGTCGGCGAGCGCCGTGCCCACCTTGGCAAAGGGGGTCCGGTACCCGTCGATCAGGACGACGTCGCGCATGATCTCGTGCGAGGACCGGGGAGCCTGCGATGGAGTCTAGTCACGCTCTCGGTACTGTGTCACAGTGCCGGAAGGAGGTCAACGCATGGACGTTCGCACGATTCCCGACCTGCTCCGCCACGCAGTCGACGTGCACCGGAAGCAGGACGCGTTCTTGGTGAAGCGCGACGGCCGCTGGATGCCGGTCTCGATCGATTCCTTCGCGGGGCTGGTCCGAGCGCACGCCGCCGATCTAATCAGGCGCGGCGTGAAAAACGGCGACCGCGTGGCCATCCTCTCGGAGAACAGGATCGAGTGGGCCGTTGCGGACCAGGCGATACTGGCGATCGGCGCGGTGTCCGTCCCGATCTACCCGACACTGCCCGCGGACCACGTCGGACCCCTGCTCTCGGACTCGGGTGCCGTGGGCGCCTTCGTCTCGAGCGAGGCGCAGCGCGCGAAGGTCGAGTCGGTGCGGGCGGAGGCTCCCGGGCTCCACTGGATCGTGTGCTTCGACACGGACGGGGGTGCGGGGGCCTCGGGGACGGCGGGCACGATCGGCGCGGCCGCGCCCGCCGCGTCGCCGCCCGGCGCGTCGCCGCCCGACCCCGACGACCTCGCGACCATCATCTACACCTCAGGAACGACCGGGGCCCCGAAGGGGGTGATGCTCACCCACGGGAACCTGGTCTCGAACGCGATCGCGTCTTTGACCGCGCTCGACCTGGGACCGGCCGACCTCCATCTCTCGTTCCTCCCGCTCAACCACATCTTCGAGCGCACCGCGGGCTACAACGTCATGATCTACGCGGGTGCGACCATCGCGTACGCCGAATCGATCGAGAAGGCCGCGTCGAATCTGCGGGAGGTGCGGCCCACGTTGCTGCTCGCCGTGCCCCGTTTCTACGAGAAGCTGATCGACCGCGCGATGGACGTCGCGAAGGCAGCCGGGTTCCCGCGCGATGTGGCGGCGCTCTGGGGGCGGGACATCGCCGTTAGGTGGGCCACGCTGAAGCTGGAGGGCAAGCCCGTCCCGCCAGGGCTCGCGCTCCAGCATGCGCTCGCGAACGCCCTCGTCTACCGCGTACTGCGCCGAGGTCTCGGCGGTCGAATCCGTTATTGCTTCTCCGGTGGAGCCGCGCTCCCGCGCGAGACCGGGCTCTTCTTCTACGGGGTCGGCATGCCGATCATGGAAGGCTACGGTTTGAGCGAGACCTCGCCGGTGGTCGCTGTGAACACCGCGAAGCATTACAAGCTGGGCACCGTCGGGCGGACGGTGCCCGGGGTCGAGGTGCGGATCGCGGAAGACGGAGAGATTCTGGTGCAGGGGCCTTCGGTGATGAAAGGCTACTGGAACCGGCCCGAGGAAACCGCCGCGGCGTTGGAAGGCGGCTGGTTCCACACGGGCGACGTCGGGGAGATCGACGCCGACGGCTTCCTGCGCATCACCGATCGCAAGAAAGACCTCATCGTGACCAGCGGCGGGAAGAAGGTCGCACCCCAGCCGATGCAAAACGCGCTCAAGAAATCGCCCAGGATCTTGGAAGCGATCGTTGTGGGCGACGGGCGGAAGTACGCGACCGCCCTGATCGTCGCGGCTAACGGAGCCACGCGCGAGGCAATCGCGGCGGATGTGGACGCCGTGAATAAGACGCTCGCATCCTACGAGACGATCAAACGTTTCGAGCTGATCCCGAACGACTTGACCGTCGAGAACGGGTCGTTGAGCCAAAAGATGGAAGTGAAGCGACGGGTGATCTCGGATCGGTATCGCGATCTCATCGAGAAGATGTATCGTGGGGAGGAGTGAGGTCGCTGCGCGTGCCGGACGCACCAACGGCCCACGGCGCTGTCCTAAGCTGGCTTGTTTTTGATGTCCTAATACGCTATACTGCCGGCCGTTTCCGCTCCAACTCCCACGGAGCAATCGAACGGGGGTGCGATGGTCCGCTTCTCCTATTACCTCAGCCGGCGGTTCCGCCGAGCGATCCCGTCTCGTTCCGATGATTCAATTGGTCCGCTTGATCACGCGCATCTTGCTTTCACACGCGGGCTCCAGGCCATGGAATGGCCGCTGGTCTCCCCCGGCCAGAGCCCTCGCCGGCAGGAAAGTTGGTTAGCGATATGAAGAGGAAACGGGGATTAGCACTACTGCTGCGATTACTGGTCAGCTTCGCGTTCACAGTAGCGCTTACCTTGGGCGTTGTTTCGGCGTCGCCGACCCGCGCGTGGGCCAGGACGGCTCCCACGACAGTGGCCGCGGGGGATCCGACAGGCGGAGAGGATTCTCCGAGACCAGGACCGACGAAGGCAGCCCCACTAGGAATGCAATCTGGAGCCAGCCCGATCTCGGGCGTCCAGTCGTCACACAGATACTCAATTTGGAATTGGCTGCGTGCCTGGGAGGCAGTAGCCGGGTTCATTCGGACACGGTATCCCCTCTAATCGCCCGGGATCAGGAGCGAATTCAGGATATGAACTCCATGCACGAGCGCCTTAGGGAGGTCCGCGATGCTCTTGATAAGGGCATGTACGGCGAGGCATTAGCCCGTTGCGAGCGCCTGGCGGAGTCCGGTCATGCTCCAGATCTAACGGCGAAGATCGGCGCCCTCAAGCTCGATGCATTCGCAGGACTCGGACGCTGGCGAGAAATGGTTGCGTTAGGCTCTACACTGATCGCGGGCTTCGTTCCAAACCGTGAAAGCGAATCCCTGGGACGCATCCACGGGCTTACAGGCTTCGCGTATCTAAGACTCGGTGAGCTGCGCCTGGCCGAGCGTCACCTTCGAGCCTCCATTCACATCTACACCTGGGACCTAGAAGACCTGCCCGCGGCGCTTCGCCAGCAGCGTCGACTAGCACTTCTGTATTTGGGTATGGGGCTTCTGCGCCAATCCTGTTCTGAAATGGAGAGTGCAATAGAGATTTCGGATAGGAATTCATGCACGTCGGAATCCGGTATCCTGCGGGTCAATCTGGCGGTCGCAATGATTAAGGTCGGTTGTTTGGAGAAGGTTTCGAAATGCCTCGACGAGGCAGAGAAGTTTCTCAAGAGTGCTTCGCGTACAAAGTGGCTCCTACTTTCAACGCTGGTTCGCGCGAATTACTTCCGCATCACAGGCCATCCGATGCAGGCCCTCGAAATCTTGATGCCCGCGCTCCAGATTACACGCGAACAGCATTACTCGCGCGAGGAAGCAATCACTCTCGAGTACATCGGCGATTGTTACCTTGCAAAGAAGGAGTACAAGAGAGGTCTGGAGCATTATGAAGAGGCCCTCAAGATCGCGGAGGCGACTGCACCGGAAGGGGATATCATCCCCGAGGTCTGCCACCGCATGGGCGAGACGCTAACCCGCCTCGGCGACCCAAACGCTGCGATTCTTCTGTGTGAGCGTGGGCTTCGTGTGGCGCGCGCTTTGGGTGATCGATACGAGGAGTGTGCGACACATCGGGTCTACGCCTTGGCGCATCGCGAGGCCGGAAATTC
>VBOW01000074.1 GCA_005893275.1 Candidatus Eisenbacteria bacterium
CTTCAAGCAGGAAAGGTGAACGCCATGAAGAACAGCAAATCGCTCGTCCACAGCATCGTCGCAATGGTCGTCCTCGCCTCGACGCAGTTTCCTGGTGCCGCCGCGAAGGCCGAGGGGATGTTCCCTGTCGGGACCGCAGCCAATACCGTCGATCTCCAGAATGCGCGCGGAGCGGTGCCATACGAGGGTGGCTGGGCCATCCCCCTGGCCGGCGAGCGCCCTGCCTGGTACACGTCCGAATTGGAGCAGCAGGTTCTCGCAGCGGGAGGAACCCCGGTGGCCGCGCCCACGGATATCCCGCTCCCCAGCGAGATCGGGATACGGCCCGGATCCTGGATGATCGCGCCTTACGGCTGCACAATGAATTTCGTCTTTACGAGGAACGGCGGGTTCGCCATCGGGACGGCGGGCCACTGCGTCGACAAGCTCGGCCAGCACGTTGTCCTCCTCACGCTGGCGCCGGGAACGCAAAACCCGGTGCTGGTCGATATCGGCACCGCGATTGCTCGACACGAAAACGGGATCGGTGACGATTTCGCGCTCGTGTCCATCAATCCGGTGCTCAACCCCTGGGTCAGTGCGACGACGGCCGTGATTGCTGGGCCCTGCAATCAATACACGGGTTTCGGCCCGGAGACAGTCTGGCACTACGGTCATGGGCTCGGCATAGGTACTGGGGGGACCCCTCGCGCCGGGGTGGCGCTGACCTGGAAAAAGGATGCCTACGGCTGGGACAGTCCGGCCATCTTTGGAGATTCCGGGAGCCCGGTCCGTGTCACGGACCTTGAGGCTGCGGGCGACCTCACGCACCTGGTCGTGGATACGAAGTGGCTGCCGAGCGTCATTGCCGGAACCCGCATCGGCAAGATGCTGCAGATCGCAAATGGCTGGAGTCTGGTGAACAGCCCGCTGTGCACCGCGGGCCTTGGCGCGCCGGCGGTGGCCACGGACATCGGAGCGGGAGCTCCCATGGTGATGGTCGAGCGGCCCGAGCCTTCACCCACAGTAGGCAGCGTACGGGTCAAGCTCGCGTTGGCGAAGGCGACGGATGTCGAGGCAAGGATTTTCGATATCCGCGGACGCGCGATGGCAACCCTGTACCGCGGGGCACTTCCCGGCGGGACTCAAATCTTGAATTGGGACGGAAAGACCCGGGACGGGTCAATGGCGCCAGCCGGCGTCTATTTCGTCCAGGTACAGGCGGACCAGAACGTGATCGGGAGCAAGTTCGTTTTGGTAAGGTGAAATCTCACGCGCACGCGCCGTAGCGGTCATAAGCCGCGGGGTCGTAGACGAGATCGAGCGTGGGCACGAGCCGGACCTCGACGCCGCCGAACTTGCGCTTGAAGACGCTTATGCTCTGCCAAGGATGATCGGGCTCGCCCGTGGGAGCGACCCCCCACAGATCGTACCAGTCGTAGCCCATCGCCTTCGCGCGCCTCATGATCTCGAAATGGAGAAGGTACGGCGCCATGAACTTGCGGCTCCCAGTCAGCGAGCCGCCGAAGAAGTAGGTGGCGCGCGAGCCGAAGTACACAACGACAGCCGCGGCGATGCGCCTCCCCCGGTGCTCAGCGAAGAACACGGCGCCTTGCCCGAGGGGTGCGAGCTTGCCAGTGAGTCCTTCGAAGTACTCCCGGGGCTTGGGTCTGAGACCCTGTCGACGGACTGTTGCCTGATAGATGCGCAGGAAGTTTGCAAGGCCGCGTCGAGTGCTGTCCTCGACGACGACAACGCCATGCCGCCGCGCGACCCCAATGTTGTACCTCCCCTTGGGTTTCATCTGCGCGAGGATCGCCGGCTCCGGCGGGCGCAGGTCGATGCACAGGGTATCCCGCGGCTCCATGTAGCAGTCCTTGAAAGCCGGAACCACTCGAAACCCCTGCACGAAGTCCGGCAGACGTTCCCAGCGGGGCTCGATCCTGAGATGGCTCACGGTCCTTGACTCGGTCCGCCGCCGCTCCTCGATCGCCTCGAGGATGGCCGCAAACACCTCGCTGGCGGCCCGCTCCCCGGCCGGCAGCACCGGCCCTTCGGGGATGTAGTAGAAGCAATGCCCGGGCGCGTATTCATACGTCAACACCACCGCCCCCCCGACGACCGCCCCTCGATTTCTCAGCACGACGCCGAAGTTCCCGTAGCCGGCCTCCACACGAAAGTCGGCCCACCATGAGGACTGCATGAAGCCAGACTCGGAGGTCGTCACTAGGAAGGCGTCCCAGGCCGACCAGCCTTCGGTCGCGGCGGGTAGGGCCGGCTGAGACAACGTGGCATTCGTCATCACAGCGCTGGGATCTCGCTCTCCTCGACGTCGAAGCGCACCGTGACGTGATGGAGGCGTTGCTGCACCGTCATGACCTTGTGCAGGTCCGGGTCGAAGTAGTCCCGAAGCATGGGGGGGCGCGGGGAGCGCAGGTACTGGTCGGGGTCGCGCCGTAGAGCCGACGATCCGACCACCTCGAGCTCCTCACGTGAGCTTGCGTGCTGGATGATGCACGGCACGCGGGTAATCCCTCGTTTGCGGAGAAGGTAGGCGCGATGGCTGCCGTTGCGGAGGATCAGACGGCGCTCCGCATACACGGCGTTGAGAAAGTTGGAACCGAAGCCCACCGCGATACCCACGACGCCGACGAGGACGCCGGGAGGCGGTGTATCCGGGATGTCGTGGGGCTCCAGGGGCATGATGCCGAGGAAGCGCAGGTCGTTCGACGGAGAGACGAACACGAACTTGCCCTGCGGTGTGCGCGACCATCGAACCGGCGGGAGGGGGTGATCGTGGGGGAGGCAGAGCTTGAATATCTGTTCCCGGCTCAGCTCGGGCGGCAGCTCCCGTTCCAGCCGCGCGACGTGGCCCAGGTCGATATGCCTCTGGTACACGACGATCCGCTCCAGATCCACCAGCGCTATTTCGGTGGGCACGCTGTTGAACCCATGACGGATCATCGGATCGCAGAGCAGCTCGCTCAGGAGCGGCGTGTACTCCGCTCCCATCTGGACGATCGGCGGATCATCGGCCAGTCCCGCCTCGTCCCGCTCACGGGTCTGGAGGACACGGTTGGCCGCGTTCCATTCGTCGATCAGATCCGCCTCCGCCGGCGGATCGACCGCATACCTCCGCACATGATGGAGGAACTGCTTGAGGGTGGGCCGGCCGATGAGATACAGGCCCTTGTCCGCAAGCTCCGGGGCCCCGTCGTCACTCGGCCCCGCGGCGGGCCCCGACTGGGGCGGGGCCTGCGGCGTTTCCGCCGCCGGCCTAGGCGCCCCCTTGAGCGTTTTCGCTGGAGTAGCCGTAACGATCCGGCCGTTCATCTTGTTCACCACCATGACCAGACGTCGACTTTGAGGGTTTGTGCCAGGCGGCGGCCGATCAGATTCAGGACTCGATGCTGCCCGCATGACACCTTGGCCCGCCCGGTCATCCCGGGCAGAAGGAGCCGCGTGTGGTTGTCGATGTGACTCGTGACGACGAAGGTCCTGGCCGCGGCGGAGGAGCGCGAGACGGAGGATGAGGTCGTGGGCGTTCCCGTCGCCGTGCCCGCATCGGCGGCCACGGCAATGGAGGTCACCAAGCCTCGGAACGGGACACCGGGAAGAGCGCGGGTTCGCACCTCGACCCGCTGACCTGGGCGCAGGTTGGCGATGTCCTTCTCCGAGACCATGATCTGTGCCACAACCGTGTCGATCTCGAAGACCTTTGCGATGAGGCCCCCGATTGGGACGAACTGACGCTCCATGGCGCGCAACTCGCGGGAGGGGGTGGCCACGACGCCGCCGACCGGGCTGAGCACGTTCAGCCGGTCCTCCTGCTCCAACAGGAAGCTCTGGCGGTCCTTCAGCCCCTCGATCCGCGCACGGGCCGCCTCGATCTCCTCCTTGCGCGTTCCCGCAAGCAGGACGTCGAGTCGACGCTGGGCCTCGACCTCCTCGCCCCTGGCCGCGCTGGCCAGCGCCTGCGTATCCTCGAATTCGCGAGGCGACACCAGGTGCAGCTGGAACGCCTGCGCGGTCCTGGAGGACCGGGAGCGCGCATAGGCGGCCTGGTAGGCTGCCCTGGCGAGCGCCGCGCGCGCGACCGCGATCTCAGCGGCCGTGGGGCCTGCCTCAAGCTTCTGGAGATTCGCCCGCGCCTCCTGGATCGCCGCCTGGGTCGTCTGCAGGTCGGATAAAAGTGCCTGATCGGACATCCGCGCGATCAGGCCGCCGGCCTTGACGCGGTCGCCCTCCTCCACGGCGACCTTCTCGACGATGCCTGCGACCGCCGCACGAACATCGGCGTTCTCCACTGGGAGCACGCTCACCGGACCGGATACTCGAAGCTCCGTGCGTCCGAACACGACGCCGAGCACGAGGACAGCCGCGGCTCCCGCGAGCGCCAAGCGGCGTCTCTTCCACCGGGGGCTTCGCGGGCTACGTGGCGTCGCAGGTTCGCTCCCGCCGCCCGCATCGGGATCGCCGCCCGCGTCCGGATCGGAGCTCGCGTCGCTGGGGTCATCGTCTAGCGTCCCCTTGCCCATGAGACCGCGGATGCGGCTTCGCAATCGCGTTCCCACCATAGCGCCGAACAGGGCCAGCGCGATCGGCTGGCCGCTGCCGATGAGAATCCCCCCGGCCTTCATCGTCACCAGACCGAGCAGCGAGAACGAATAGACGGTCGCGATGGCCCCGTAGGTTAGAAAGATGCGGCGCTCGCGCGGCGACGCGGATGGCGCGGGGCGATCGCCCGATCCCACCAGCCGCCTGATCAAGTTCCCGACGTAGCGGAACGACTTCCGTCTCAAGTTGGGGATCTCGAGGAAGTCGCTCAGAAGGTAGTAACCGTCGAGCTTGATCAGCGGGTTGAAATTCACGAGGGTCTTCACCCCGGAGCCGATCATGACGAGCAACGCCACGTAGCTGATCCAGGTATCTCCATCGGCCACCTGCCATGCGAACACCGCCAGGGCCCAGAGGAAGAGCTCGAAGTAGGGTCCCGCGAACCCCACCCACATCCGCTTCGATCTTTCTGGAAACAGCCAGGCATCGCTCACGTTGCAATAGAATGCGGGCGCAAAGTAGATGAGCATGAAGCCCATCTCGCGAACCTCCCCGCCGAAGTGACGGCACGCCATGCCATGGGCGAATTCATGCAACGACACGACAGTGAACAGTACCGCGACGAGCATTGGGATAGCCGAGGGGAAGCCGATCCGGGTGAGGTCGTCTCGAAACGAGGTCCAGGACATAGCCAGGGTGGCCGCAGCCAAAATGATGACCGCCGCCGAGAAGACCATGAATCGACGCGTGAAGAAAAACCGCGCGCGAGGAAGCAGCCAATCGAAGAGCCGCGTCGGATCGAGGACCGGCAGCCGAAGGTACAGTAGACTTCCGCGCGGCCGCCGGCTCGAGAGGCCGCGATCCCGCCGAGGGGCGCGGTCGGTCTCCAGCAGACGGTTCTTGTCCAGCTTCTGCACGAAGAGCTCGAGCGCGCCGTCGGGAAGTGGGGCACCGAATCGCGATTCGGTGCGCTGCCGGATTTCCTCGAGGTGTGCTACGCCGTCGAGCTGCTGAAGGATAAAATCCTCGACCTCTCCGAACCGATAGAAGTCGTCGCTCGCGGGATCCTTGACTACGACGAACACGCCCCGCGGGGTGTGCTGCCGACGGATAATCAGGTCAATCCGCAATCTTGGCGGAGAGGGTGTTGTGGCCCCGCCGGCCATGCGTTGGGTGCCTCCAAGGTGCCCGCGACCACCGGGAGTCTGGCTGCTCAAGACGCCGGGGCGCGGTCATCGAGAATAAGTTGGACCCGCGTCGCGAATGCCTGTCTGAGCCGCGGTCGGCAGCTGCCCTTCGACCGAACGAGCAGCCCCACCGGCCCAGCGACCGCACACCCTTCCCTGGGTCCGGCGCCTTCGCGACGCCGGGTCTTTCGATAGTTTACGAGCTAGCTACAGCTGTTGCTCTTCGAACCCTTGGAGCCGCAGCTGCCGCTCTTGGAGCCCTTGGAGCCCTTGGAGCCATGGTGACTCTTGGAGCCATGGCCCTTGGAGCCTTTGGAGCCCCCGCCACAACCGCCCCAGCCGCCCGGGGCGATGCGCTGCTCGAGCTTCTCGAGCTCGAGGTTCAGATGCCTCATAAGTTCTCACCCCCCTTCATCGGCCCGCCATTTCTTCGGCGGCCCAGGATCGCCGTGCTTCGGAATCCCCGTTTCACGGCGTCGGAATGCGGTGCAAGGCAACGGGCGTGCCACGAGACCAGAGTGGCGCACGCCCTCAAATTGCAAGTACAGTCGAGGTGAAACCCATGGATTGCTCAGCGAACTGGAAGGGAAAATGCGAAAGATTTCAAACGTGCTTGTAGAAGTTACCCTTGCGGTCGAACAACATCGGGTTGGCTGGTGCTCCCCCTCTTCGTATTGGAATGGCTCCGGCATGCCTTTTCTCGCGGTGGACGTCCGATCCCCTCGAGGGTTCGCCTCAGCGTGCGCGGTGGCGCTACCGGAAGTAAAGACGGGAGGGTTCTGAATTAAGAGTGGGGAAAACCCTGAGCGCGCCCCAATCCCTCACCGCGGAGGCACGACCGGGCCACCGCGGTTTCTATCGGTGCGAGAAGGTTGCCTTGTGATTTGAGAACGGGATCATGAGCACCTTGAAGAGCACGAACCCGAGCGCGTCCGCGGCAAGGATGTACCAGGGCCATGGCCCCATGACATCCAGGAGCGAGGGTTGGGACGGCTTCGCCCGGAGGTAGAGATAGTTCTCGTGCGCCACCGCGTCGATCACCCCAATGATGGCGGCGTAGGCGTTCGTGAGCCAGAAAACATGTAGGTCCGCGCGCGGTCGGGGCCGGACCCCGTGCCCGAACGCGAGGACGGCGGCCGAGACCGCGACCCCGCCGTGGAGTGCGAAGAACGAAAGGCAGCGGCTATCGGGGAAGCCGTGATCCACGTCTGGAGTCAGCATCGCGATCACCGTCCCCGACAGTCCCCAGAAGTAAAGGATCTCGCAGGCGATTTGCCGGCGGGTCAGGAGCGCCCACACGGCGATGAGAACCGCCAGGTCGCAGAAGTGGAGCGGAAGCACGTCGAGCCAATCGAGTCTGCGGATGGGCAGCGCGTCCGCGAGGGCGAACACGAGGCCGAACGAGAGGAGCCCGGCCAGCCCGAATCGAACCGCCGTCCGGACGCGCGCGAAACCGCCATGACTCCGCCGCAGAACCCATGATAGGAGAATCGCGACCGCGACCAACGCGATGAGCGTGGTCACATGCTCGAGCCCAAAGCGTTCGAACGGATTCACGAGTTCGCAATATCCTCCCGAAGGGTGCTAGTTTCCATCAGAAACCCCAGAGAGGCTCGCTATGGCCCCCGCCGTGATACCGACATGGCTCTCTGCCGCGATCCTACACAAGAATCAGACGAAGCCCGACATACGGCTCACCCCAACTGCAATCTGCCGCTCAGCTTAGATGGCGGCTCCACTTTCTGATTCCAAAGACGCTCGCCCGGACTATCTTCTAGTCGTCGACCCTGTGGAGGTCATGCCGTGAAAAGGCCCGTTCGGAGCGTGCTCGGAGTTCTCCTTCTTGTCGGTATCGTCCCCTCCGCCTCCCCTGCGCGTCTGTCCTCGCGCGACCCGGCCCGCGCCCCACTGTTGCCTACTACCCCGGGGACCTGCCCGGTCCAGGGCCTGATTGCCGTGTCAGGCAACAACTCGGTCTCGCTCTCGTGGCGACCCGAGGGGGCGCCTGGATTTGACCATTATGCTGTGTATCGCTCTACGACGCCGTTTTCCACAGTCGTAGGCCTGACTCCCGTGTCGACATTCCCATCACCAACAGACACGACCTGGGTGGACACGGGACCTACGAATGGGACGACATACTATTACGCGGTCACCTCCATAGTGAGCGGAGGGCCGGATTGCGGGAACATCTCGAGCATCGGGCCACGGCGGCCGCGTTCCGAGACGGATCTTCAAGTTGTGACAATCTCCCGGCAGCCTCGATTTCCCCGCTTCGATCCGATCTATTCCACGGTCGCCATGACGGAGCCCTCGGGCTTTGGCCCCTACAATGTAGTGAGGGCGACGGGCCTCGGAGGCGGGCAGACACCATCGACCCAGCGGTGGCCGAATTTGGGTGACCCGGTCACCTATCTGGCCTCGGTCCGGAATCGCGGCACGAACACCTGGGCGGGAACGATGCACGG
>VBOW01000075.1 GCA_005893275.1 Candidatus Eisenbacteria bacterium
TGGTCGCGACCGTCGCGAACCCGACCAGACTCGGCACGGCATAGCCCACGAGCGCGGCACCGGCCGCGACCGCGGCGCCGCGCGCTTCGGGACTCCCGCGGCGTGCCACACGCCACACCGCCCGAGCCGCGAAGAGCACGATCGCCAGCGCCGCAAGGCCTCCGAGAATTCCTTGGGTCGCGAGGATCTGGATCGCGTCGCTATGGGCTTTCGCCGGCGTTCCGCCCCATTCGAGCTCGGTCAGCCTGGAGGTTCGATAGCGAGGAAACGCGGCGAGGTAGGCATCGACGCCGACGCCCAGGGCGGGATGGTCCTCGACCATTCGGATCCCCGCGCGCCATAGCTCGACGCGTGTCCGGGAGGTCGGGGCGCTGAGATCGGTGAGCTGGCGGGCGCGGTCGAGAAACGGGCCCCTCATCGGCGTGAGGAGGGGAAAAAGGACGACCACGATCCCCGTGGCGAACGCCGTGGCGAGCCAGGAGCGCTTGAGACGCTGCGTCGAGGCGAGGGCAAGGAGGAACGCGGCGACGGCCACGGCGAGGACCCCGAGCCACGCCCCGCGGGAGAGACTCACCGCGATGACGAAGAGCGACGACGCCGCGAGCGTGAGCCACGCGACGCGTGCCGCGCGCGAGCCCCCGCGTGAGGCGAGCCAGACGATCAACGGGAGGCACATCGTGAGATAGGCGGAGAGCGTGTTCGCGTGCCCGACCGTGCTCCCGGCGCGGATCGCGCCCTCGAACGCGGATTGTCGATGCCATTGGATCGGATCGAGACGGGCGATCTGGATGAGGGCGTAGGCCGTGGCGACCGCGGCCCCCGCGCCCGCCGCCTGTGCGACCCTTCGAATCCAAACCGGATTCGAAGCGAGCGATCGAGAGGCGTAGAAGACCGCCGCCAAGGCGACCAGCGTCCTTAGACCCGCGTGGCTTTGCGGCGCGCCGAAGAGGCTGAGGGCCGGACGGACCGAAACAACCGTGGACGCCGCCGCTGATAGGGCGAAGAGCGCGACCGCGGCCCCGAGCGGATCCCGCCGCATCGCGGAGGCGATCCGGTCCGGAAGGAGTCGCGCCCATTTTGCGAATCCGGCCGAGGTGGCGCGTGAGCTCTCGGCCGCAATCCACCACGCCGCGAGGACGAGCGCGCCGGTGACGAGAAGCGTAACCTTCGTGAACTCGAACTCCTCGACCAGCTGGCCCGGCGTGAAGAAAATCGGCAGCGCGAAAAGGAGGCCGATGACGACGAGGAACTGAAGGGAGGGCTGAACCCCCGGCCGACCCGCGCCGGCCGCCGCGGCTCGCGCGCGTCCGCCACCGGACCTTGACTTAGGGGATCGATCGGACCTCAAATGTGCCCTTTCGTCTAATAATGGAGAGGCGGCCGCGGAGGGCCGGGGGAAGGTCCTATGCGAAGCGACATGGATCGGCTAGAGTATGCGGCGTACGCTCTAGGAGGTGAAGCCCCAAGTTGTTACCCGACCAGGGAGCGCCTGTAGCTCAGTTGGATAGAGCAACGGATTTCTAATCCGTCGGTCGGGGGTTCGATTCCCTCCAGGCGCGCACCAACCTGCCTGAACCTGCGGTGGATGTAGCTCAATGGTAGAGCACTGGACTGTGGCTCCAGTGGTTGCGGGTTCGAGCCCCGTCATCCACCCCAACCCATCACGCCGGCTAGCCCGGAATTAGCTGCAGCGCCCTTTCCAGGAGTTCGTCACGCCCCGCACGGAGAGCGGCGCGCGTGCGGGCGACGGGCACGGTCGGTCTGATGCCGACCAAGTGGTGCTGCGAGCCGTCGTGCTTGAGCACTTTCATGCCGGTGAACCTCACGCTGTAGCCACCGGGAAGGCGAATCACATTGACGTTGCCGTTGGTTCCGGCCGTGGTCTGGCCGACGATCTCTCCCAAGCGGTAATGCTCGACGATCCCCATGATGCTTTCTGCGTAGCTGATGGCGTGGGCGTCGGTGAGGAACACGACCTTGCCACCCAGACGCGGCTTCTCCGGCTCGAGGCTCCAGCGGCCCGTGGTGTCCCATCCGGCGATCCGTTCTCGGTCCGGGTAGAGGATCCGGGGCACGTTCCACTTCGCCGACTGAATCGGCGTGTCGGTCAAATGCTGGAGGACTTCTTCGCCAGAGTCTTTCGGATAGCCTCGCATGTCGAAGACCACCCCACGTGCCGCCGCGAGGGTGCTGAGCCGGGGCGTGATCTCGGGCATGGCCGCCCGCGTCAAATCAACGTAGTAGACACCATCCGCCAGCCGAGCGATGGAGTCGGGGCGCGCCTCGGCCGGGATGTCGCGAGTGCCACGGACAAGGTGGACCTTGATCGCGCGCCCGTCTCGCCGCAGCACGAGGCGGGCGAGCGAATCTTTCTTGCCCCGGCCGAACTTTCTGAGGGCGCGGACCCGCCTCCATTGCGGCGACCCCGACACGCGCGCTTCGGTCCGCTCGAGTGCCGTGAGAGCCGGCACGCCGTCCACGGAAACGACGACGTCGCCGGGCACGACCTCAGGGACGCGTGACGCCGTGACCGTGACGGCCCCCTCGATCCAGTCGAATGCAAGAGGGACCCCGTCCAGATCGGTCGCGATTGCCTGATTGTTCACGCTCGCGTGGCCGTCGCGCAAGGCGGCCATCATCAGGTCCAGAGTGGCGTAGAAGTCGAGCTCGCTGCGGGCGGCCAGGGTGCCACGGATGGCCCGGGTCAGCTCGGCATCCCAGTCGGCGCGGACCACGTCAAAGTAAGGATAGAAGTGCTGGAGGACGTTCCACGCAATGACCACCGCGCCGGCGCGACGGGCGGTCGCGTGGGCATCCGGGTCGAAGGTCGAAAGAAGGGAGCGAAATTGTCCGGCGGTTTCAGCGACGACGCTCGGCTGCGTTCGGCCGCCGACGCTCGGCAACGCCACCGGAAAGGCGCAGCTCAGGCCCGCGCCGATTGGCTTTTCGAGCACTTCGCCGAGCGCGGGCGTGGCCTCGAAGAGCGGCTCCCGCACGGAGATCGTCTCGCTCTCGATGAGAACGCTGCGTCCGCCCTCGAAAGCGCCGCCGCCTTCCACGTGGTAGAGATAGCCGGGGCTCTTGGCGCTCCAGCCGGCGATCTCGCTCGCGCTCGACTCGAACCCGGGATTCTTGAGCTCGACGGGGCGCCAGGTATGGTCGGATTCGTGCACCGCCAGCTCGAAGAGGTCGAGCCAGAGCTTGCCGCCGCCGGCGAGGAAGCCGCCGAAGACCACCTGCTCGGCGTCGTCATCGACTTTTCCAACGATTTCGTAGGCGCGCCACTCGTGCGCCGTGACCGGGCGGTCACTCATGTTGTCGAAAAAACCGAGCTGCTTCCCTGCACGGTCGACCCGGAGCCAGAGCTGTCCCTGGCCGCCGCGGCTCGCCTCGGCTCTGACGGCGGCGCGCAGGCGGACTTCCTTGCCTCGAAGATTGGCCGCCGGCACCGATTGCGCGATCGTGCCGAACCCGTAGCCGCCCGCCTGCACTTCCGTCCCGCGGTGGGTCCGAGCGCTCAGGTACTTCCCCCCTGCGCCAAGACCGACCCCCCGATGCTGCCAGGCGACCACCTCAACTTGGGGATCACCGCGGTACTCGGCGAGGGCCGGACGGAGAGGCGACGGCGCGCGGCCCGTGCGGTAGATACGGATCGTGGGGGCTATCGGAGAGAAGAGAGAATCAAGGGTCGCGCGCAACGCAGCCGTTGGCGCGGCGAGGACCTTGTCGGCGCCGTACACGGCGAGCCGATCCCAATCGACGGCGCTCGCCTCGTCGCTGGGATGGAAGAATCGGATGTAGCCGTAGAGCTTCGCGAAGGCTCGGAGCCGCTCGACAGCGGCGGGAGTGCCCAGCTTGCTCTCCGACTTGGGGGCTACGCGTTCCGCGCGCGCCCCCCCGATCGTGACAGCGGCAAGAACCACCGTGGCCAGGATCGAGAGGCCCTGCATCCGCTTGGATCGAGGCATGGCTCACTCCCTGAGCGCGCGACCCAGGGCCGCGGCCGCTCGAGCGCGGTGGCTGAGCGCGTTCTTCTCGGTGGCGGGTAGCTCCGCGAAGGTCAGGAGGTGACCCTCGGGAATAAAGACGGGGTCGTAGCCGAACCCACCTGCCCCGCGCGGGGTATCGAGGATCCGGCCCTCGCACACCCCCTCTACGACGATATCATCGCCGCGCCCGCGCACGAGCGCAAGCACGCAGCGGAATCGAGCCGTCCGGCGCTCCGGCGGAAGGCCCGCCAGCTCGCCGAGGACGCGCTCGAGGTTCGCGCGGTCGTTCGCTCCCTCGCCCGCGTAGCGCGCGGAATGGAGCCCCGGCGCTCCGGCGAGCGCGTCCACTTCGAGGCCGGAGTCGTCTCCGAGCGAAGGGACGCCGAGCACGCGATAGACCGCCCGCGCCTTCGCGAGCGCGTTCTCTCGATAACTGGATCCGGTTTCGGGAGGAAGGGTGACCGCGGGGTATGAGCGAAGGGTCTCCAGGCGCGCGGCGATTCCCTGAAGCAGGACCGTCAACTCGCTGGCTTTTCCTTCATTCCTCGTGGCGAGGACGATCAGGTCCAAGTCTTGGGGAGCCGTCGCAGGCCGAGCGCGCGCATTTGGGAGCGGATGAGCTTTCCGACCCCCGCTTTCCCGAGCGCCATCATCACGGCCATCTCGCGCTCGCTGAAGGCCTCCCCTTCCGCGGTGCCTTGGACCTCCACGATCCGGCCGGACCCGGTCATCACGAGGTTCATATCGACCTGCGCCTGGGAATCCTCGGCGTAGCAGAGGTCGAGGCAGGGCCGGCCGTCCACGATGCCAACCGAGACCGCCGCGACGAAATCCCGCAGCGGGTCTCCCGCGATGGCGGTGCGCTTCGCGAGCCAGCGGATCGCGTCCACCAGCGCCACGTAGGCGCCCGTGATCGACGCGGTGCGAGTGCCGCCGTCCGCCTCGATCACGTCACAGTCGATCAGGATCTGGCGCTCGCCGATCGCGCTCAAGTTCGTGACCGCGCGGAGGGAGCGCCCGATCAGCCGCTGAATCTCGTGGGTGCGCCCGCCCGGGTGCCCGCGATTCACCTCACGTTGAATGCGCTCCGCGGAGGAGCGCGGGAGCATGCTGTACTCCGCGGTCACCCAGCCCCGGCCGCTGTTCCGGAGGAACGGGGGGACGCGCTCCTCGACGGTGGCTGCGCAGAGCACGCGGGTCCCGCCCATTTCGATGAGCGCCGAGCCCTCGGCGTGCTTCAGGTAGCCGCGCTTGATCGTGACCGGCCGAAGCTCCGCCATGCGCCGGCCATCGACGCGTTGGCTCAACTGGGTCATGGCGGTCCCTGGACCGGAGGGCGTTGAAACCATGGAAGATCATCTTGGGGGACGAGCCAGACCCGCCCCAGCCGCGAGCCGAGGAACCGGCGGCCGATCGCCTCGAATTGCCGCGGGATGTCGGATACGTAACATTCCAGGGATCCGCGGCCGCGCGGTGCCGGGTTCGAGTCGAGCTTGAGCGATCGCGCGAGCCGCCGCGCCGTCGCCTCGCCGGAGTCGATGAGCGTGACGCGCCGCCCGAGGACCGAGCGGATCGCGGGCTTGAACGGCGGATAGTGCGTGCACCCGAGGATCAGCGTGTCGATGTGCTTCGCGCGGAGCGGCGCCAGGTAGTCGCGGAGGACCTCCCGCGCGGCCCTGCTTCGCGCCAACCCTTCCTCCGCGAGCGGCACGAGGAGCGGGCACGGGAGCGCGTGCACGCGCGCTTTCTTCCCCGCCCGGTGCGCCGCGGCCGTGATCGCGTGCTCGTAGGCTCCACTGGCGATCGTCGCCCGCGTGCCGATCACGCCGATCCGCCCGCTCCGCGTCGCTTCGACCGCCGCCTCGGCTCCCGGCTGGATCACGCCGGCCACGGGCAGCTCCTGAAACTCCCGGGTGAGATGACGGAGGGCGACCGCGGACACCGTGTTGCAAGCCACGACGAGATGGCTCACGCCAAACTGGGTCAGAAAGCGCGCCGCCTCCCCCGCGAAGCGACGCACGGTCGCGTCGGATTTGGTCCCGTACGGCACGCGCGCGGTGTCGCCGAAGTAGACGATGTCCCAGGAAGGGAGGAGCCGCCGCAGGTGGCGCACGACGGTGAGGCCGCCGATGCCCGAATCGAAGACGCCGAGCGTGTGCTCGCGGCGGCCGGTGGGGCGGCCGTGCCCGCCTCGGAGCCCGCGCCCGTCGCGGCGGCCCCCCTTCATCGCCAATCTCTCACGAGAAGCGGCGAGAGCACGTCGAAATGTCCCCCGATCGTTTCGACCGGCTCCCCCTCGACAAGAATCATGACCCGCTCGACGCCGGGAAGGTTGTCCCCCGCCGTGCGCACGATCGAGGCGATGAGCGAGCGCTCCCGAGCGCTCCCGCCCCGGAATCCCTGCGTGAGCGCCCGGCTCCAATCGAGGTAGAGGGTCCCGCGGTCGGTCCAGTAGGTCTCGAGCAGCTCGGTCCCCTCTGGAAAGAGCGCCGTGTGCTCCTTCGAAGGCCCCGCAAGCAGCTCGCGGTAGATCGCGCGGACCTGATCGGCCGGCCGGTCCTTCACGACCACGTCCCGGTATTCCGAGACGAGCGTGTCCGCGCCGGGAACGCCGAAGTAGAGATAGGCGCCCCGGATTCCCTCGAGCTCCGAGGCGAGCGGGACCAAGCGCGGCCCCTGGGATCCCGCCTGATTCCTCACGCGGGCGATCCAGAAAAACCCGCCGACGATCGCCACGCTGCCCACGACCGCGATG
The DNA here is from genome assembly GCA_005893275.1 of Candidatus Eisenbacteria bacterium. Lineage (NCBI taxonomy): Bacteria > Candidatus Eiseniibacteriota > Candidatus Eiseniibacteriota bacterium. The sequence continues at coordinate 6,745 of VBOW01000075.1, forward strand.
ACCCAGCGCCGATTGAGCCGATTCACGTGGGGCCCCGCACCAGATCCTGGATGGTCTGCGCGACGATCCTTGCGATCTCGCGAATCGAGTAGCCCTGGAGGCTCATCGCTTCCGGTCCGCCCTTCGGAGCGGGCGCGCACTCGAGGAAAACCGCCGGTGAGGCGACCGACTCCAGGACGCTGAGCCTCCCCGTGCGGAAGACAACGCTCGTCTGCGGGAAGCTTCGCGCGAGCGCGTCCGCGATCGCCTGACCGACCGCCATGCTCGTTCCGGTGGAGGGATTTTGCGCGGAGTCCCACGAATGCATCTCGGCCCCTCCCTCGCCTCCCAAGGTGAGCGGCAGCCGGTCCGCCGCCCCGGGAGCCGGTGTCGGGGAGAGCGCGTAGACGCGGAACCCGCCCGCGCGAATCAGTCCCTCGGCGTCGAAATGGACGCTCAGGAAGAGCTCCCCCCCCGATTCGTTCGCGATCTCCGCGCGTCGCGAGACCCGTACGTCGGAATCCCAGTCGCGGGTGAGCACGACGCGCACACCGAGGCGGTCTTGGAGCTCCGCGCGGAGCGCGCGCGCGAGGTCCAAGGCGGCTTCTTTCTCCGACCCACCCTTCGGAAGCGGCGCGCCCGGATCACTCCCGCCGTGGCCCGGATCGATCACGATCGTGCGGATTCTATGATCCCGGCCCCCGAGCGGAAGGGGCTCGAGCTTGGAGAATATTCCCGATTGAACGAGGTCGTGATCATCGGTCACCGCGAGCTTCAAACGGTTCGAGCTTACCGAAACGGAATAGCCCTGTGTGCCGGGTGTGAGAACGAGGCGGATCTCGACGCCGTCGGGTGTCTCTTGGATGGTGCCGCTCAAGACCGCGCCGCCCGAGAAGATGCGCGCCGAATCGAGGGTTCCCCCTTCGAACAGAAGCCTGAGCTCGCTCGGGGTCGCGTAGATCAAGCGGGGGGAGAGCGTCTTGAGGAGCGTCGCGGAGACCTCGGTGACGCGCCCGCGCACCCAGAGCTGCGCCTGTCGAACGGTGTGGACCGGCGACCGGAAGCGAATCGTGCGCGAGGGCACATCCCAACCCGCGCTGGTGACGATGCCCCAGTCCACGAGGTCCCCCAGCACCGATTCCGGAACGTAAACCGCTCCCTGAACCAGGCGTGGAGGCAGAACCAGGTTCTTCGCGCTCTCGTCGACGAGCACGATCGGCGCATCGACCGTGAACCGGATCGTATGGTCCCCGAGCCGCAGCGAGAGCTTCCGCAGCTCAGGGCGCCAATACTTCGTCGCGCGGAAGACGCGCGAGAGATCGTTCGTGGAGAGGTAGCGGATCCCGCCGAGCGTGATGGGCTCGATCCGCTCGGGCGACTGCGGATCGGGATAGATCACCGCGATCGAGGACGCGCCTTGGATCGCGAGCGCGGCGGGGATGGCGAGCGCAACGAGAGGAGCGGCGACCAGCGCGACGAGGGCGCGGCCGACGCGCGTGGCGCGGGTCACTCGGGACGCTCTCCCCGCATGATGCCGCGGATCTCCCGGCGGCTTCGGCGCTCGTCCAGCTTCGCGCGCTTGTCGTAGCTCCTCCGCCCCTTCACGAGCGCCAGCTCGACCTTCACCTTGCCCCGGCGGAAATAGAGAGAGAGCGGCACGATCGTGAGCCCGGACTCATCGAGGCGCGTTTGCAGGCGGCGAATCTCGGCCCGGTGCATGAGGAGCCGCCGCGGCCGCGTCGGTTCGTGGTTCGTGTAACTCCCGGGATCATAGATCGAGATGTGGGCATTCTTGAGGTAGAGCTCTCCGTTTTCGACCATCGCGTAGGCATCGACGAGCTGCGCCTTCGCGTCCCGGAGCGACTTGACCTCGGTGCCGCGGAGCTCGATGCCAGACTCGAAGGTCTCGATGATGGTGTAGTCATGTCGCGCCTTGCGGTTCGTGCAGATGATCTGGCGCTCGTCGTCCTTGTGCG
>VBOW01000076.1 GCA_005893275.1 Candidatus Eisenbacteria bacterium
GAAGCAGGGTGCCGCCCTCCGCATCTTCGAGTGTAAACTCGATGAGAGTCATGGGCTCCTTCGAGTAGTCGGTCGCCGGGTCAATGGCATGCGGGTGCCACCGATAGGAGAAAAGACGCTCCGGTTCCATCTTCTCGATGGCGAACTCGACCACAAGGTGCTCGTAGCCGGGATAGGTGATCCGGCCTTTGACCGTTGCACCCGGCCGAAACGGTTCCGTGAACGCCGACTGGAACCAGGCGCCGAACTCCTTCGAGTCGGTAAGGGCGCGCCACACGCGGGCGCGCGACGCGCGTAGGTGGATCTGCTTCTCGATTCGATCCGTCGTTGTCGTGGACATCATCTCCAGCTCCTTGTAGGGCTGCGCCCCATGCGCAACCCATTGGTTGCATATTATCCGAGCGCGAGAAGAAACGCAACCCTTTGGTTACCGAAGGAGGAAAGCTGTGTCACCCCTGGGCAGAAAGGGTAGGATGTGGGTGGGCGCGGGGACCCGAGCAGTAGGACCAAAAGGAGAGGATTCGATGAAGCGAGCCCTGATTCTGATCATTCTGATGGGTCTCTTGACGCTCTCGACTGCGCAGAGGGTCATGGCTGCGATGAGCACATCTCTCGACACCACACGCATCGAGGAACTCACCGGCGCGAAGGGCACGTTCAATTCGAGAGAGGGCGTGTTCAAGGTCTCGGAGCCGCGGAGCGATTTGGCGGTCACAGTGGCCGGCGTCAAATTAACGCCGTCGATGGGACTGACTTCGTGGGCGGCCTTCAAGAAGACGGGGGAGCAGACGGTTGTCATGGGAGACATGGTCCTCCTGGAGGACCAGGTGAACCCGGTCATGAGCGCGGCCCTCGACAATGGGCTCGACGTCACCGCGTTGCACAACCACTTCCTTTGGGACTCTCCCAAAGTGATGTTCATGCACATCGGTGGGATGGGTGACGAGGCCAAACTCGCGGAGGGGGTCGGAAAGGTCTTCGCCAAGATCAAGGAAACGAGCGGTGGCAAGGGGGAGGTCCCCATCGCCGACATCAACCCAGCGACGACCACACTCGATCCGAGGAAGATCGAAGCGATCCTTGGCGTGAAGGGCGGCGTGAGTGACGGTGTGTACAAGGTCACCGTGGGTCGTACAACCGCGATGCACGGGGCGTCGGTGGGCGGCACGATGGGGGTCAACACATGGGCGGCGTTTGCAGGCTCCGACGACCGGTCGGTGGTCGACGGCGACTTCGTGATGCTCGAGCCCGAGCTCCAGCCGGTGCTCAAGGCACTGCGCGGTCACGGCATCGACATCGTCGCTATCCACCAGCACATGGCCGGCGAACAACCGCGGATGCTATTCCTGCACTACTGGGGTCTGGGAGGGACGGAGGATCTTGCCCGGGGGCTGCGTGCTGCTCTCGATCGCACGGCCTCGATGAACGCGGCCCAGCGGTGAGGGCTGGCCGCAACGCGGCGTCGGAGCGACGACGATTTCACGGCACCCGGTCGCCGGAGGCAGTCTCCGTTTCCGCACCCGCGCGCTGCGCTTCGGCGCGGTCCGCACCGAGCTCGGCCGCCGGCTCCCGGGTCCCACCCCTCGCCATCACGTACGTTACGGTGTCCCACGCGTTGTGGATCCCGATAAACACGAGGAGCAGCGCGGCGGCGGCAATGACGAACAGCGCGTCCGCGTAGCTCCGCCCGAGACCCAAGCCCGCGACGAGCAGAGACCCATAAGCGAGCGCGGGTAGAAGGGTATGCCAGAGCCAGTCCTCGAGAACGGGCTGGTACTCACCCTGTCGGAGCGCACGCCTCATGACGATCGCCGAGTAGACCACCCCGAGCGGGCCGCATCCCGCGACCGCGAGCCCCGCGGGCCGTAGGGCGTTCCAAGGAACCGACAGGATAGACGCCACAAGCAGGGCCGCGCAGAAGTGCACGACGTTCGGAGTGCCAAAGGCCGAGATCGTTTCCCCACGGGCGCGGGGCATGTTTTCGGCGATGAGCGTCATGACGACGAACTGCAGCCCGGTCAGCGCCCCGGCAGACGAGCCGACGATGACGTAGAAGCTCGCCCAGGCTTCGAGGGGGGACGCGACTGCTTCGTGCATGAGTATCCTCCTTCGCTGGTCTCAGAGTTAGGTTTCGGAGGTTTCGTCGAGCGTCATCTCGATCATCGTTTCCCGGAAGCCGAGTTTCGCGAACAGGTGTTGCGCGGCATCGTTGCCGAGCTTGCTCCAGAGCACAACCTGCGCCAGCCCTCTCGAGTGGACCCAGTCGATCGCTGCGCGCAAGAGCCGCTGTCCGGTGCCCTGGCGCCGCGCACTCTCGTGCACGTAAAGGTCGTGGATGAATCCACATGGGCCGCGCAGGTCTCTCCAGCTCGTGGGCTCGAGTCCCGCAAAGACATAGCCAACGATCTCGTTCGGGCGCTCGGCGACCAGGACCAGCAGGTCAGGATTCGCTAGCTGTGAGATGAGAAACCGCCCATATCCGTACTCCGGTCGATCCGTGAGGATAAACCGCCGGGGATCGGATGCATGATGCTGGCGCATAAGCGCGGCGCCGAGTCGCCCGAGCGCCATTTCGTCCGGCTTTGCGGCCGGTCGGATCGTGATCATTGGCCCACCTGGATAAAGCGAGGCGACCCTGTCAGCTAGTCGTTCATCCTCGGGTCGGGCGGTCGGCTGCCCACCGTCGAAGTACTGTCGGGGCAAGATAATACGAGAAGCTGCCGCGAGGTTGATAGAAGGAACGAAGGAGATGGAGACCCGGCGGCCTTGCAACCTCCCGGACCATCCGCCGTAGGGTCGCCATTGCGGAGTGAGAGGCCGCCTCCTCTCAACCCCTCAGTCACACGTCTCTTAGCTGTTTCATCGTAAATAGAGTGGCGCCGCTTAAGTTATTGTGATATCTTATATTACATTAGGTACTGGGATCTCGAACCAGCGTCAATATGGCTGGGCAGAGCCCCGAGACTGGCCCCGATATCCGCAGGGGTCGGTCGATCCCCGTTGAGCGGAAATCCCGCGATACGGGTCCAAACGGCAATCGGCCTGCGCTCTGGAGAATTTCCGGATCGCCCGCAATCGAATCGGCCCGCGCCGCACCCCACCTCAACCGGTCCAATCGCCTCCGGGGCAACCCCCGCAAGCATCCGGTCGCGCGGTGCGATGAAGGGGTTCATCCGCTCGATCGCAAGCGCGCTCGCCTTGGACTGGGAAGGAGTCGCACAATGTCTCTCAAGATGAGCGAGTTTCACGGAATCGATCCGGCCCACGTCACCACGCTTCGCACGGCCGGCATCGAGAATACGGACGATCTGATGAAGATCTGGAGCGACAAGGAGAAGCGCGCGGGCATCGTGACAAGCTCGGGCATCTCCGAGGAGAACTTCATGAGATTCGCGGCCATGGCGCGGCTCGGACGCGTGAGGGGAATGGATCTGCGACATCTCGACGTTCTCGTCGCAGCAGGCATCGATGGGCCGAAGCGCCTCTTCAGCTACACACCGGAGACCCTGGCGAAGCACCTGGGCGAGGTGGTGGCTGAGAGGAAGCTGACAGGCCCGCTCCCCACGGCAGAAGACATCGCCGGCTGGTTCGCAAATCCAAAGCCGGGGACGAACGGGAGCATTTCGAGCCCGAAGCCCGAAGGTCCGAAGCCGGAACGCGTCATCGTCAATTAGTCGGCAGTGGGGAGGCGCCCCCCTATCGACCTCTCGATCCAAGAAAGCGCCTCCTCTTTCTCTCGGCCACGATCGCTCGATCGTGGCCGAGTTGATATTGCGGCGAGGAGCGGGGCACCGTTTGGGTGGATTACCTATGGCGGACACGGTAAAGCGGCCAACGGCAGCCAGCATTGGCCAGCCTGACCGTAGCTACGACCGTAGCCAGTAGCGCGAGGTCGGCAAGCCCCCGAGCTTGATGTACAGTGCCTCGATGCCACCTGCCCCCGGCACCCGCTTCACTTCGTGGCGAGGATCGTTCATGGAACGGCACAGGATCGGGACATTTCTGCTCGCCTGTGGCGGCGCGGTGCTGGCGTGCACCTCGCCGCACCATGGCGACGTAGCGGCGACGTCCGCCCAGCCGGGTGCGGATCCGGGGATCACCGCGTTCATCGGGAAGATCCGCGCGGTGGACAATCACAGCCACGCGAACAGCGTGGCTCACGCCGACTCGGACTACGACGCGCTGCCGCTCGACGGCATCCCGATCGAGATGCCGGCGCAGCTCAGGCTCGAGAACCCTGCCTGGATCGCCGCCTACAAGGCGCTCTACCAGTATCCATACGCTGATCTGAGCGATGCGCACATGAAGGAGCTGCGCGGCACGATGCAGCGCGTCGCGAAGGAGCAGGGCGAGGGATTCCCCGCGTGGGTGCTGGATCGGATCGGCACGGAAGTGCTCTTCGCGAACCGCCTGGCCATGGGGCCGGGCCTTACGCCGCCGCGATTTCGCTGGGTCTCCTACGTCGATGCGCTCTTGCTGCCGCTCTCCACAAAGGCCGAGTCGGCCGTCTCGCCCGATCGCGAGGTGCTCTATCCGCTCGAAGCGAAGCACCTGCGACGCTATATGTCCGATCTCAAAATCGCCAAGCGCCCCGCGACGCTGGACGCCTACCTCAAGACGGTGGTAACGCCCACGCTCGAGGCGCAGCGGAAGAAAGGCTGCGTCGCGGTCAAGTTCGAGGCCGCCTATCTCCGTTCTCTCGACTTCGCGGAGGTCCCTGCCGCGACCGCGAGACAGATCTACGCGAAGTACGCCGCCGGCGGCGAACCGTCCCACAGCGATTACAAGTCGCTCGAAGATTTCCTCTTCCGCTACATCGCGCGCGAGGCCGGACGCCTCGGGATGGCTGTCCACATCCATTCGTTCGAGGCATTCGGCCCCTACTACCGCGTAGCCGGAGCCGATCCGCTACTACTAGAGTCAACATTCAACGACCCGACCCTGCGCCAGACGAACTTCGTCATCATCCATGGCGGCGGGGTCAACGCGGCTCGCGCTGGGACGATGCTCTTTAAGCCGAACGTCTACGTCGACATGTCGCTGATGACGCTCGTTTACACGCCGGCCAGGCTGGCCGAGGTGCTGCGGGGCTGGCTCACCGAGTACCCCGAGAAGGTTCTCTTCGGATCCGACGCCTTTGCGTTCGGGCCAGACATGGGCTGGGAGGTGACCGCCTGGGTTTCCTCCAAGAACGGCAGGGCGGCGCTCGCGTTGGCCCTCACCGACATGATCCGTTCCGGCGAGGTCAGCTGCGCCCGGGCAGAGGAGATCGCGACGATGGTGCTGCGCACGAACGCAGGGAGGCTCTACAGGCTGGGGTTGAAGTGATTGATCTATCCAGGCCAGCAACGGTCTTACTGACCGTTACTCTCGCATGGTTTCCCCAATTGCGCTCACCGCCAACCACTATATACTCAATCACTTGCGGGGCGGCATAGCCAAGTGGCTAAGGCGACGGTCTGCAAAACCGTTATTCCCGGGTTCAAATCCCGGTGCCGCCTCCAAACTTACCCTCTTGCATGCCAGGCTTGGTCGCCTGATTAGCCGACACCGCACCGGGACTCAGATCTCGAGCAAGTCCTTGCCGACGATCACCGGTCCCCGCATCTTCCATTGCCACTGACTCAAGCGCCAGCCACATCCCTGGATGGCGAGTGCTCCGATGTACCCGGGAGCAGGTCGGAGAGTATGGACCGACCAACGCATGGCTTGATCGATGCCGTTCGAGGCTGCATGAAGGGTTGCAGGACCCTGCGCAGGATCGCTTGTCAGGGGAACCGTGAAACTCTGGAGCGGTAGCGCGAGACCGCGGCCGCGGGCCTTCACGTAAGCCTCCTTCTTCGTCCAACAACTGATGAAGGCCTCGGCGTAGAGATGGTCGGGAAGAGCACTCAACTGGTCGACTTCCGCTGCCGAGAAGAAGTGCCGCGCTAGCTCCGCGTAATCCGATTGCGCCCGGATGTATTCGAGATCGACGCCGACGTTGGACTCAGCGGCGATGGCGATGAGGGCAAGACCGGCGGAGTGAGACAGGTTGAACTTGAGCCGGCCGCCGAACCCGGGGCTGAGGTCAGGCTTGCCGAATGCCTGGTACACAAAGCCTATTCGGCCAGGTTCGGTCTGGAGATAGTGCCCCAGAAGCTCACGCAGCACTCCGTGCGCGACGATGAAATGTCGCCGATCGCGCTGGAATCGGAAACGTGCGCTCCGGTTGCGTTCCTCAACCGCGAGGGTCGCGTAGAGGCGAGCCAATGTCT
>VBOW01000077.1 GCA_005893275.1 Candidatus Eisenbacteria bacterium
GATCTCCGGCAGCTTTTCAGCGGGCTGCCCCCGGGGCAGAGCACGCCGACCGTGACGTTGCAGGGGGATCTCACCACGGGGGGCCGATTCCAGAGCACGCTCGAGCTGCGGGTCATCTCGGGCGATGGTAGCGCGCTGGCCGCGTCGGTGTCTCCGAATCCGCTCAACCCGAGTGCGACGCTCATGTTTACGACGACCCGCCCGGGCCTTGCCAAGGTGGACCTGTTCGACATCGGCGGGCGTCTGGTCCGGACGATTCTCGATGAGCGCTCCCTCGCCGCGGGCCTGCACGAGGTGGCGATCGAGGGCCGTGGCCGGCGAGGCGAGAGCCTGGCCTCGGGGATCTACTTCCTCCGGGGAGTCTCCGCCGACGGGGCGTTTACGAAGACGATCGCGATCCTCAAATAGCGTGTCGACCGCGAGCCTGACCCGCGACCACGTCGTCGCGCTCGAGCGGATCGAGCGGGCCGACTGGTGGGACGCCTTCCGCGCCGCCACTCCCGAGCTTGCCGAGGAGCTAGGCATGCGCGTCGAGCGGGTCGGGAGCGTGGACGTGCTGATCATGACCGCGGCCGACATCCTCATGCTCAATCGCGCGGCGGGGCTCGGGGTCGAAACGCCCGTCACCGAGGGGCAGCTCGACGAGGTGATCGCGCGTTTTCACGCGGCGCGCGTCCCGCGCTTTTTCATCGACGTCTGCCCCGCCGCCCGACCGATCCATCTGACCGATTGGATCACGAGCCGGGGGCTCCCGCTCCACAACCACTGGGTGAAGCTCACGCGCGAGGTCGAGCCGGTGCCCTGGACCCCGCCCGACCCGCGCGTCAAGGAGATCGGCACCGAGCACGCGGAAGCCTTCGGGAGGATCATCCAGAGCGTGTTCGGCCTTCCCGAACGGATGTCGGAATGGGCGCGGTTGCTCGTGGGGCGTCCCCGCCGGCGTCACTTCATGGCGTTCGACCGGGGGAAGCCGATCGGGACCGCCGCGCTCTACATCGAGGACGAGTGGGCCTCGTTCGGCTATGCCGCGGTCATCCCGGAGGCACGCGGACGAAATTTGCAGGCCGCTTTGATCGCGGCGCGCCTTCGCGCGGCGCGCGACGCGGGCTGCCGGTGGCTTTCGATGGAGACCGCCGAGGACACGCTCGAGAAGCCGAGCTACTCGCTCCGGAATGCGAGGAAGATGGGCTTCGAGGTGGCGTACATGAGGCCGAATTACCTCGGCAAGACAACTTGACGCGACCTGAATCGGCTTTCCCGGAACCTTCTCGCCTTTCGGGGTTTCTGTCATACATGGGCGGCCTGAGCCGGGTCATGCTGCAGACTGGCACCTTCTCGCTCATCCTCATCGCTTCGCTTCCGCCGCCTGTCCTCGCCCGGGACGGCCCCCCTGGCCCGGACGGCCTTCCCCGGGCGGCCCCACGCCACCCTTGGAAGTTATTCTCAGGGACACCTCGCACCGACACGCTTTCCTTCCCGTCGAGCGATGTCATTCCTGCCGCGCGCCGCGCCCTCGAAGCGGACCAATGGGAAATTTTCACCCTGGACACGGGCCGAGGGGAGATGGTGACGAGGTGGAAGGCCCTTCACCATCCCCTCCTCTGGCTCTTCATGGGAAAGGCGGAGGCGCGGTGCACCGTGACGTTTCGGCCGCTCGGCCCGAGCCGCACGCGGGTCGTGTTCCAGGGAGACCTTGCGTCCCACCATGATCTGAAGGGGAATCCGATGCTCGGGACCGCGAAGCGCGCCTACGCGAAGGCGGCCAGGAAATGGGCCGCCGAAGTGCGTCAGGACTTGTCCGACCGTCGGCGGCTCTCTACCGTGCATCCGTGACCGTCTCGATCGTCGTCCCCGCGCGCAACGAGGAGGAGCTTCTGCCGAGCTGCCTCCGTGCGCTCACAACCCAGGATTACCGAGGCCCGCTCGAGATCATCGTCGTGGACAACGGGAGCACCGACCGCACGGCGGAGCGCGCCCGGTGGTTCGGCGTGACGGTGGTGTCGGAGCCCAGGCACGGCTACGTCATCGCGCTCGCGCGCGGCTTCTCGATCGCGACAGGCGATATCGTCGCCACGACCGACGCCGACACGGTACCGCCCCGGAACTGGGTCTCGCGCCTGGCGCGCGAGTACGCGGAGCGTCCGGAGGTGGTGGCGGTCGGGGGAGAGATTTACTTCCGAGAGCCGAATTGGAAAGGCTGGCTCTTCACGCGATGCATCCTTCCGGTCTTGAACCGGTGGGACCGCAGGAACCGGGCCGGCGCGCACCTCTGGGGCGCGAACTTCTCCGTGCGCCGGGACGTTTTCCAGCGCGCGGGCGGCTGGAATATGGAATTCAACCTTCAATGCGACACCGAGCTTTCCGAGAGGCTTCGCCGCTTCGGCCGAGTCGTTCTCCTGGAAAGCCTTTCTGTCTCCACGTCGTGCCGCCGGTGGAATCGCTCGTTATTGTGGAGCGTTTTCCTCTACGCCTCGAATTTCGTGTCTTTGCGGTTACGCCGGCGGCCGCTTTGGCGCAGCTTCCCAGAGATTCGTGAGCGGCGGGCTCCGGCGGCGGGCGAGGCGTCGGGATTCGCCTGGCGTCCCCCGTGGGGTTTCTCCTGGAAGGCGGCCCGAACGGGCACCGTCGTAGCGGTCTTTGCCGCGCTCGTCGCTCTCGGCGGTTACGACACGTTCGCGCCTTGGTCGAACGCTTTTGGTAGAACCTATTGGGAGGGTGCCACCAAGGAGCGCGTGGTGGCCTTGACCTTCGACGACGGCCCCAACGAGCCCTTCACCTCCGATGTGCTCGACGTTCTCCGTCGTGAGGACGTGAAGGCCACGTTTTTCCTGATCGGGAGGAACGCGCGCCGCTACCCCGCGATCGCCGCAAGGATCGCGCGCGAAGGGCACGTGATCGGAAACCACACCGATTCACACCCGCCGGGGTTCGCGCTGGAACCCGCACCCTATCTTCGCGCCGAAGTCGACCGGGCCGAGGAGAGCATTCATGCCGCGACCGGCGTGTACGCGCACTTTTTCCGTCCGCCCCAGGGGATTCGGTCCCCTTGGCTGATGCGCGTCCTGGAAGAGGATTCGCTCGTGACGGTGACCTGGGACGACGCGCCCCGGGACTGGGAGCCCCACTCCGCTCGGCAGCTCGCGGCAGCCACCGTCGCGCGCGCGCACCCGGGGGCCATCATTCTGCTCCACGACGGGCTCAACTTGGCGCATCGCCCCGACCGGAGCGCGACCGTGGCGGCGCTGCCCACGATCATCCATCGCCTCCGCGACAAGGGATACCAGTTCGTCACGGTGCCGGAGCTTCTGCGCTGCCGCCCGGCGCTGGCGCGCTGGCCGGCGGCACAGTAGGGACCGCAACCCCCTACTTCCGCGCCGCGCGCATCCGCTCTTTCAGCACCTCATCGAAATTCAGGATCACGTTCGCCTGTGTGGGATTTTGCTCCTCCGGCCCCTTCTGCACCGCGATCAGCCGCCCGTCCGGAAGAATGTCGTAAAGCGCGGCACCAAGACGGTTCGGTGGAATGCGCAGAGCCGCAAGATCCCACACCAACGTCGGGGATGTTGCCGTCAGTCCAGGCCTTGAGGTGATCCCGACCGACATCAGTTTTCCCTGGACCGAATAGTAGAGATGTTTCCCGTCCTTTCCCCATCTGGGCATATCGCCTCCCCCGCGGGAGACCATGATCGGCAGGCCCGCGAACCCATCGCCCGCCCATTCGCTGGCGTACACCTCCCCCCTCCCTGTCTCATTCGATTGGTAGGCTACGACGCGTCCATCGGGCGAGAAAATACCCAAGGCATGTAATGCGTCGTTGCCGGTGATCTGCCTCGGGATCCCCGGCTCACCTTCCCGCGCGGGCACCTGAAAGACCCAGATCGCTACCCTGTTGCTGTCGGCGTTGGTCGTCAGCATGGTCCTTCCGTCCGGAGACATGGAGGTAGGTATGAAGTACGACGTTGGTGAGGGCTTCCTCGCGATCCGCCTCGGCGCGGAAGCGCCGGCGGCGTCGACCAGATAGATTCCATCGAGCGAATCATTGGCATTCTGTGCGAACGCGAGCCAGCGGCCGTCCTGCGACCATGAGTTCCCAAGACAGTCCGCGCCCGGGCGCGAGCGGACACGCCGAGCCGCGGGCTGTCCACGCTCCGACACCCAAGTCTCGGTGATCGCGTTCGCATTGTTAATCGAGAGGGTCGCCCTGCTCCCGTCGGGCGAAGCCTTCAGGTCATATTCGTAAGGTCGCCGCTCCGGCGACCACTCGGAAACGTTCCCCTGACGGTCCACCACGATCACGTGGCGGTTTCGCACGACGTTGCCCCCTCCGGCATAGACGAGCATCCCGTTTGGAGTGATTCCGAAGCGGGCGTTGATCGAGGTGTTCTCCTGGCGGAGGTCGTTCATGATCCCGACCGGCTCACCCTTGACCTCCATTTTGCCGAGGTCGAACCGGACCGCGAACAACGCGTCCTGTCGGGAGAAACAGAGCACGCCCGCGTGGTACGCCGGGCTCCCTGCATCCCGGATCAGGATCTTGGTCTTCCCGGAGCGAGGATCGAGAATGCCGATTCCCTGGCGGTACACTTCCCCTTCGTACCAGATGGCGCTCAGGAACACGCCGCGATCGCCGGGTAGCGGCTTGCCCTCCGGAAAGAACCGACCCGCGGGATAGCCCGGAACGACAAACCTGGTCGGCGGAGAGGGCGATCCCCCTTTCGCGGGCAGACGCACATATCTCAGTCCGTTATTGGTCGAGAGCATGAGGTCCCCGGATTCGAGCCAGGCTCCGGTCACGTCCCACTCCGGATCCACGTTCCCGACCGGGACGGGCGGAGCGCTCCGGTCCGCCGGCATCCTGAACCGGCGAAGGTCGCGCGTCTGCTCGCCCGCGGGTGCCCAGTACTCGATGGTGCGGCCGTTCGCGCTCATGAAAAGCGCGCTGGCGCCCTCGGTCCCACGGACCACATCGAATTCCGGCTGATCCATGCGGCGCATGTAAAGACGAGCAAGCGATAAATCTCTCGCGCCGGCGGTGAGCGGTTTTCCGATGAGGGCGATCGTGCGCCCATCGGATGCAGCCCCCTGGACTTGAACATCCGGAGGGGTTGGGAGCGCCAGGTGCATGACGCCTTCGGTGTGGGTGCGGCCGGCGGTGAAGGCGTTCCACCCCGCGGCACCGAGGGCGGCGCCCGCGATTGCGGCGGCCGCGAGGAGGATCGCGGTGCGGCGTTTCGCGGCCGCGCTCGCCGGCGCGGCGGCGTCGGCGGAGGCGCCGGCGCCCGCGTACCGCCCCGATTTGATCTCCTCGAGCGTGAGCCGCGCGTCGCCGATGTCGCGCAGGCGTTTCTTGGGATCTTTGGTCAGGCAGCGCTCGAGCAGCTCGCGGAGCCGCGCGGGCGTGTGCTTGGGGAGCGTCGACCAGTCCATCTCGCGCTCGAGGATCTTCGCGATGGTGTCGCTCACCGTCTCTCCCTCGAACGCGCGCTTCCCGGTGAGGCATTCGTAGACGATGCAGCCGAAGGACCAGATGTCGGTGCGGCGGTCGACGACCTTGCCCCGCGCCTGCTCGGGCGAGAGGTACGCCGCCGTGCCCAGGATCACGCCGACCATTGTCGCGGGGTTGATAAAGGTCGGCGAGTGCGGGAGCGTCGGCGAAGAAAGCGTGGGCGAATCTACCAGTGCCGGGGATTTCGCGAGGCCTTCCTCGTCCGTCGCGACCCGGCCCTTCGCGAGCCCGAAGTCCAGCACCTTGACCTGTTCGTTCGGCGTGATCATCACGTTCGCGGGCTTGAGATCACGATGCACCACGCCCCCGTCGTGCGCCGCCTCCACCCCGCAGGCGATCTCGATGCAGACGTTGAGCGTCTCTTGGAGAGGAAGCGGCCCGCGCGCGATCCGATCAGCGAGCGTCTCCCCCTCGATGTGCTCGAGCGCGAGGTATCGCCGCCCCTCAGACTCCTCGAGCCCATAGATCGCCGCTACGTTCGGGTGGTTGAGCGAGGCCAGCACCCGCGCCTCGCGCTCGAATCTTTGCAGGCGGTCGGGGTCCGCGGCGACGTCTTCGGGGAGCGCCTTCAGCGCGACCGTCCGCCCCAAGCGCGTGTCGTGCGCGAGGAAGATGACGCCCATCCCGCCGCGCCCGATCTCGCGGTCTACCTTATAGGGGCCTATCGTGGCGCCGGAGGTTACTGGCATGAGGGGGCGAGGGTACCACGAACCGGGCCCGGCGGAACCCGGAGGTGCGGGGGAAGGCGGATGCCGCCGCCGTCATGACTTTCCCCCGCAACATGCCCCGGGGCATGTTGGAAGTCGGGCACCCGAACATGCCCCGGGGCATGTTGGAAGTGTGTTTGGGACGTCGTCGGGGTGCGCCTACTTCCCCGCCGCGCGCATCTTCTGCTTCACCTCATCGAAGAAATTGAGCACGATGTCGAAGCGGGTCAGCTCGTCCTCCCCCTCGCCGCGCTGCACCATGAGAAGCCGGCCGTCCGGGAGAACGTCGAACAGTCGGGTTGAGCCTGAAGGGATTCTCAGCGCGTCAAGATCCCAGATTTCCGATGGCGCCGAAGCTTGGAGCTGCGGCGCCGCGCCGACCTGGACCGCCATGAACTTGTTCTGGGGAGACAAGTAGTAGACCTGCTTCCCGTCGCGTCCCCACATGGCGGCTGATCCGCCGCCGGCGGAGACGAGCAGCGATCGGCCCACCGGAGCCTTCCCGTCCCACCGAGAGACATAGATATCGGGTTTTCCCATCTCTTCAGAGGTATACGCGATCAGGCGACCGTCGGGCGAGATCGCCGCGGCCCCTCGATTCGCGTCGTCATGAAACAACGGATTCGGCGCCGACAGCGAGCCTTCATTCGGGGTTGCCGCGATCGAGTAGAGGCTCGCCTTCGTGCCCTCGGCCACTGTCACTAGAATCGTCGAGCCGTCGGGCGACCATGAATTCAACCAGAAGTATGCCGAGGGAGGAGTTCGTGGCGCGATGTGCCGGGGCGGAGTGGTCCCATCGACGCTCGAGACATAGATCCCGTCCTCTCCGGACTGCGAATACTGGGAGTAGGCGATCCGTTTGCCGTCCGGAGACCAGATGGGTCCAATGCAGTCCGCCCCAGGCCGGCCGAGAAGGCGGTACGAAGCAGGGCGCCCGCGTTCTGAGATCCAGAGTTCCGTGATTTCGTCCGGGTTGTCGATGCACACCGCGGCCCGGTTCCCGTCAGGCGAGGCACGCATTAAGTATTCGAACGCCTGCCGCTCCCCGGACCACTCGATCACCTTGCCGTCACGGGAGACGATCACCAGCCTTCGATTCCGTCCGACATCAAAGCCGGGCTGATAGGCGAGCGTTCCGTTCGACGCCAGGGCGAATCGCGCGTGGTTCGCTGCCCCCGGCGACCGAAGCCCATCCATGATAGCGACCGGCTCCCCCTTGATCTGGAGGCCGGCTAAATCGAACGGGACAGCCAGAAGAGCGCCCGCCCGGCTGAAGAGGAGATCCCCAGAGGGTGAGTAGTGCGGGGACCCGCCGTCGCGGACCAGAATCTTCACCTTGCCCGATTTGAGATCCATCACCCCGATTCCCTGGCAGAAAACGCCCCTTTCGTACCAGGTCGCGAACAGGAAAATGCCCCTGTCTCCCGGCAGCGCCGGGTTCGCGGGGGCCAGCCGGCCGTTGTACCCCGGCGCGTCAAATTTCACAGGCGCGCTCGCTGCGCCGCTCGCCGACACACGGACGTATTTCGTCCCGTCCTCCGTGCTGAAGATGAAATCCCCCGAGCGAAGCCAGACCGCCTCTGGTTCCCACGTGGGGTCGACCCTGCCGATAGGGATGGGCGGGCTGCTGCCGTCGATCGGCATCTTGAACAATTGGAAATGGCTGGATTGCCCGGATAACGCAGACGCGAACGAGAGCCATCGACCGTCGGGACTCGCGAGAAACGCGACCACTCCGTCCGTGCC
>VBOW01000078.1 GCA_005893275.1 Candidatus Eisenbacteria bacterium
AATTGGAAATGGCTGGATTGCCCGGATAACGCAGACGCGAACGAGAGCCATCGACCGTCGGGACTCGCGAGAAACGCGACCACTCCGTCCGTGCCGCGAAGCGGCTCGAATGTGCCGTGATCCATTCGGCGGAGGTAAAGCCTCGGGCGCGGCGTTTCTCCTTGGGGCGCACCGCGCGGAACCGCCAACATGATGGCTGCCTCGCCGCCGGGGGTCAGTTCAACAGCCTCGGCCCGAAGGTCGGGTGGCACCGGCAGCGAGAGATGCACAGCATTCATGTGGGCGGAGCGCGAGGAGGGTCCGAACGCGTTCCACGCGAGGGCGCCGAGGACGGCGCTGAGGACGGCCCCGATCGCGAGCAGGATCGAAGAATGACGCCGTGCCGCGGCCGCGCCAGGCGCCACCGCGTCGGTTGGCGCGGCGAAATGACCCGACTTGATCTCCTCGAGCGTGAGCCGCGCCTCGCCGATATCGCGTAGGCGGAGTTTCGGATCCTTGGTCAGGCACCGCTCGAGCAGCTCGCGGAGCCGCGGGGGTGTCGCCTTGGGCAGCGTGGACCAGTCCATCTCGCGCTCGAGCGTCTTCGCGATCGTGTCGCTCACCGTCTCCCCTTCGAACGCGCGCTCCCCCGCGAGGCATTCGTAGAGGATGCAGCCAAAGGACCAGATGTCGGTGCGGCGGTCGACGATTTTGCCGCGGGCCTGCTCCGGCGAGAGATACGCCGACGTACCCAGGATCACGCCGGGGAGCGTCGCGGGCGAGATCAGGGTCGGCGAGTGCAGGAGCGTCGGCGAGGAAAGCTTGCCCGAATCCACCAGCGACGGGGATTTCGCGAGCCCCGACTCGTCCGTCGCAACGCGACCCTTCGCAAGCCCGAAGTCCAACACCTTGACCTGGTCGTTCGGCGTGATCATCACGTTCGAGGGCTTGAGATCCCGATGCACCACGCCCCCGTCGTGCGCCGCTTCCACGCCCGCCGCGATCTGGATGCAGATGTCGAGAGTCTCGTGTAGAGGGAGCGGCCCGCGCGCGATCCGATCCGCGAGGGTCTCCCCCTCGACGTGCTCGAGCGCCAGGTAGCGCCGGCCCTCGCTCTCCTCGAGGCCGTAGATCGCCGCGACGTTCGGATGGTTGAGCGATGCCAAAACGCGCGCCTCGCGCTCGAATCTCTGGAGGTATTCCGGATCGGAGGCGGCATCCTCGGAGAGCGCCTTGAGCGCAACGGTGCGGCCCAGCCGCGTATCGTGCGCGAGGAAAACGACCCCCATCCCGCCGCGCCCGATCTCGCGGTCTACCCTATAAGGGCCTATGGTGGCGCCGGAGGTGGTCGGCATAAGGGGCCGAGGGTATCACGAACCTGGGGCCGTGGAACCCTCCCTGCCCTCTCGGGTCAGGAGACCAAGCAGCTTGGGGTTTACGAAGAGCTTTTCCCGTCCGAACGACCGCTCCTGGAGCAAGCCGATGGAAACCAGCGCCTTCAGATATCGCGAGGCAGCCTGGCGCCCCGCGATGTTCCCCTCCACCAGGTTGGCGATTCGACAGTAGGGTTGCTCGAAGATTACGTCCACGAGCTCGCGGGTGTAGATCTTGGGAAGCCTCTGCCGCACAAGGGCGGCGGTATCCTCCGTCAGTTTGCGGATGGATCCGATTTTCGCTGTGGTCCAGGTTGCTGTCTCGTGGACTGCCTGGAGCATGAAGAGAAGCCACGGCTCCCACGCGCTCTTGCTCGTGACTTCGAGGAGCAGGCGGTAGTAATCCATCTTGTGCGCGATGATGTAGCGGCTCAGATATAGAATTGGAAGCGTGAGCAGATCTTGCTCGACGAGGAACAGACTGTTCAGCACCCGTCCGGTGCGCCCATTGCCGTCGGTAAACGGGTGGATCGCCTCAAACTGATAATGAGCGACCGCCAGCCGAATGAGAGGATCGATCGATACCTCTTCGTGCAGGAAGTGCTCCCAATTCGCAAGGAGATCACGGAGTAGTGTTTCGCCCTCGGGGGGCGTGTAGACGATTGCGCCCGTGGCTTCGTTAGCGAGCGCCGTCCCGGGTACCTTGCGCACCGACATTTCGACGCCCTTGATTTGAGAGCAGATCATCTCAGCGGCGCGCGTGCCGAGCGGCCGCCTCTTCAGCTCGCCAACGCCCTCGAGCAGCGCACGTCTGTATCGCAGCGCCTCGCGTGTTGCGGGATCCGCGTGCCCAACCGCCTGGAGATGCTGGAAGAGCTTGTCGGTGGTGGTGACGATGTTCTCTATTTCCGAGCTCGCGCGGGCTTCCAGTACGGGCAGCGTGTTGATGAGAATTGTCTGATTGGGGATCAGTTCCGCTGCCTGCTTGAGCTCGGCAAGGGCGGCCCTGGCCGTGATGCATTGCCTCAGGACGGCCTTGGAATCCAGCTCCGTCGCTGGCGGCAGCTTTGGTAGCTCGTTGTACGGCCGGTCCGGTCGCCTCCCCTGGCCAGTCTGCGTGTCCTGAGATACGGATTTTCGAGACATGTTCGTAGGTTATGTCGCCAGCGGCGACACGTCAAGAAAACGTGTCGCTATTTTGGCATTTTTGCGACACGTCGTTTAGGCGACCCCTGGACCGCTATGCGGACTACACAATCGGATGCAGGGCGCTCACTCTCGTCGATGGCGCTAGAGCGGACCTCCCTCGGCCGAAATGCACATCGTCGGCCGTAGTAAACTCCCGGCACGCCATGCCCCACACCATCTCTCCAGGCACGCGCCTGGGCCCATACGAGATTCAGTCCCTGCTCGGAGAGGGAGGGATGGGCGAGGTGTATCGCGCCCGGGACTCGCGGCTGGCCCGCGACGTCGCCGTAAAGGTGCTGCCCGGCGCCCTCGCGGCCGACAAAGACCGCCTGAGGCGTTTCGAGCGCGAAGCGCGGGCGGCGGGGCAGCTCAACCATCCGAACATCATGGCGGTCCATGACATCGGCTCGACCGAGGCGAACGGTGGCGGGCTCCCCTACATCGTGTGCGAGTTGCTCGAGGGCACCACACTGCGCACCAAGCTCGCCCAAGGCCCGATCCCCCCGCGCAAGGCGATCCAGTACGCCACCCAAATCGCCCGCGGCTTGGCGGCGGCGCACGCGAAGGGGACCACACACCGGGACCTGAAACCCGAGAACATCATGATTCTTCCCGGGGATCACGTGAAGATCCTCGACTTCGGGCTGGCGAAGCTGCTCCAGGCGGACCGCACACCCGACGACGACACGGGTCCGGTCGCGGGCACGCTCACCATCACCGGCGCGATCCTGGGCACGCCGAGCTACATGTCGCCGGAGCAGGTGCGCGACCAGCCGTCCGACCACCGCACGGACATCTTCGCCCTGGGGGCGATCCTCTACGAGATGCTGACCGGCCGCCGCGCCTTCGACGGGCCCTCGCCGGCGGATCGCATGACGGCCATCCTACAATCGGAGCCGCGGCCGCTCCCCACTGAAATCGAAGACGCGGCCCCGGGCATCGGCGCTATCATCGCCCACGCCCTCGAGAAATCCCCAACCGACCGCTTCGACTCCGCGGGCGACCTCGCCTTCGCGCTCTCGTTGATAACAGGGCGTAGCGGCGCCCGGATGGAGCCAGGCTCGCCGGACACCGCCCCGGCAGCCGGCCCCGTCCGCCCGATCACGTACCGCCGCGTCACCCTGCCCGAGGGCGTCGTCCGCGGCGCCAGGTTCGCGCCGGATGGCCAGGCGATCGCTTACGCGGCCTCCTGGGAGGGCAACCCGCTCGAGCTTTCCTGGAGCTATCCCGGAAATCCCGAGCCGCGCGCACTCGGGCACACCGGCACCGACCTTCTGTCGATCTCGTCCACCGGCGAAATGGCGGTCTCGCGCGACCGGAAAGGGCGTGGCGGGTTCGTCTTTACGGGAATGCTCGCGCGCATGCCCCTGGGGGGAGGCGCGCCCCGCGACATCATGGACGGGGTGTGGGAAGCGGACTTCACGCCCGACGGACGCCGCCTCGCGATCGTGCGGGATGAGGCCGGAATGGTTCGGATCGAATTTCCCTCGGGCACGGTGCTCTACCAGACCTCGGGCTGGGTCAGCAGCGTGCGCTTCTCGCCCGACGGGACGCGATTCGCCTTCATGGATCATCCTCAGCGTGGGAATGACGCGGGTACGGTAGCGGTCTCCGACTTGAGCGGAAACGTGAAACGCCTCGCGACCGGATGGTCGAGCATGCGCGGCCTGGCCTGGTCGCCCGATGGCCGCGAGGTGGTGTTCGCGGCGTTTCGCGGCGCTGCCGCGGCTGGACGCGAGCTCTACGCCGTCGACATGAACGGCGTGGAGAGGCACGTGCTGCGGATTCCGGGCAACATGACGATGCTGGACATCTCGCGCCAGGGCGCGGCTCTCATCAACCTAGAGAGCGAGCGGAGCCGGGCTCAGCTCATCGCGGGCGACAAGAGGCGCGCCCTGACCTGGCTCGACTGGACACTCATCCGGTCGCTCACGCCGGACGGATCGCGCGTCCTCTTCGACGAAACGGGAATCGGGGGAGGAGACCTTGCTTCCGCCTATATCCGCGGTACGGACGGGTCGCCCGCCGTTCGGCTTGGAGAGGGCATCGCGTTCAGCCTTTCCCCCGACGCGAAGTGGGCGCTGGTCGGCGTGGGCCACTCACCGACGCGCCTCGTAGTTCTCCCCTGCGGAGCGGGCGAGCCGCGGACCATTCCCACCGGGAATGTCGAGATCGACGACGGCTCCTGGTTCCCGGACGGCAAATCCGTATGCTGTCTCGCGAGCGAGCCGGGGGGTGGGTCGCGGCTTTACCGGATCGATCTCGCGACGGGCGCGCGGAGCTTGTTGAGCGATGAAGGGATCTCCTACGTCGATTGCGTCGTCTCGCCGGACGGAAGCTCCGTCGCGGCGCACGACACGGACCGAATGCTAGCCATCTTTCCGGTCGACGGGGGCCCGCCGCGACAGGTGAAGGGCGCGCTCGAATACGAGCGCGTGGTCGGTTGGAGCGGCGATCAAAGCGCGATCTTCGTGTTCATGCGCGGGGAGCTGCCCGCCAGGATGTGCCGCATCGATCTCAAGACCGGGGAGCGCAAGCTCGTGCGGGAGATTTCTCCTCCCGATCATACCGGCGTCGAGGGTCTCGCGAGCTTGCGCATGACGCCTGACGCGTCGACCTTCGCCTACAGCTACTATCAGGCATTGAGCGCACTCTACGTGGTGGAGGGATTGTTATGAGTATGGTCGCCGCTTCCCGTGCCGCGAGTACGCGCGAACAGAAATACGAGGTGTTTCGGGCCCTCCACGAGAGGGCGGGCATCTTCGTGATCCCGAATCCGTGGGACGCGGGATCGGCGAGGATTCTGACGGCATTGGGGTTCGAGGCTTTGGCGACGACGAGCGCCGGATACGCCTTCTCGGCCGGGCGCCCTGACGAGGTCAGTGCGCTAACGCGCGAGGGATTATTGGAGAACGCCAAGGCCATCGTCGAGGCGACGCATCTGCCGGTGTCCGCGGACATGCAGAATGGATTCGGCCAGGCGCCGGAAGCTTGCGCGGAGATGGTGCGTTTGGCGGCGGGTGTCGGCCTGGCCGGGGGATCCATCGAGGACGCGACAGAGGACCCGAAGGCTCCCATCTATGAGCTCAAGCTTGCGGTGGAGCGGGTCGCGGCCGCGGCGGAGGCGGCTCGCGCTTGTCATTTCATGCTCACGGCTCGGGCCGAGAACTACCTCCATGGCCGGGCGGATCTCGACGACACGGTGCGGAGGCTGCAGGCTTTCGCCGAAGCCGGCGCCGATGTGTTGTACGCTCCGGGGCTGCCGAGCATGGACGCCATCCGGCGAGTTTGCGCCTCGGTCGCGCCCAAGCCGGTCAATGTGTTGATGGGAAGAAGCGCCGATACCTATTCGCTCGAAGAG
>VBOW01000079.1 GCA_005893275.1 Candidatus Eisenbacteria bacterium
TCAAACCACGAGGCTCGCGCGTCGACACCACTCCCCTTCTCGACCACCGATGCCTCGATGGCCCAGCGGCTGTAAGGGCCGGCGCGAACCCGCGGCGCGGGAGGCTTGAGCAGCGCAACCCGCGGCCCGACTTCATCGCGGAAGAGGGCGAAGCGTCCCAGCCCCCACGATTCGGCGGACACCGATCGCGCGGCCGGGTCCCGATCGGCGCCGGCCCATTGCCAGCCGCCCGAATCGAGTCGATAGAGACCGACCCGATCCAGCGACGCGCCCGCGGGCGCCACGATGCGCACCCGCGCGGGGTGGCGGAGCGGGTGTCGAGCTGGCTCTACCTGCCACGCGCCACCCACCGGGATGAGGCCGCTCTGTCCTCGGGAGGGGGCTGCATATGCAAGGATCGTCGCGTCCTCGAAGAGCGCCCCCGCCGCAAAGCCTACCCGCAGTCCTCCCGTGTCGTCCGCAAGCTCGAACGCGTCGGAGGAGGAAGCGCGCCGCGCCCACACGAACCCCCCGCGTCCCGCGGACTCCCCAGCGGAGCCTACGGGGCGCATGGCGACAGGCAGCCGCACCGTCTTGACGGCGGCGCTTTTCGGCACCGAAAAATTCGCGCACCACATGCGGCCGGCCCGCGTCGCGCGCCGCGCCTCCTCGCCCACCTGGAAATCGAGCCCGCCCTTCGCGGCGCGGAACGGGAAGCTCACGCGAAGAAATCCTCCGGGGAACGATGCAAACGCAGCCGACGTCTCGCTCCACGGCTCCTCGCCGCGCCACCATCCCGGGGTCACGGGTGGCGGCGGCTCCCCGGGCAGAAGCACGATGCGCCGTGTGACCACGGCGCCCGCAAGGTCGCGCGCCCAGACCCGGAGGATGCGCGGCGGATCGCCGGGGCGAATCTCGATCGTTCCGGCCTCTTCGCCCGAGGGAGCGTCGGAGTGCACGACGCGAGGGCGGAAGCCGGCAGCGGACCACAGCATGAGGCCCATGTTGCCGGTCACCCGGCCCGTGTCGTAGACGTAGGCCGCTTCGGGCATGTCCGTGGCCCACGAGACGCTGTCGAAGCGGCATTCCGTGGCGCGGCCGTCCCACTCGATGCCCATCGACCAGGGCACCATACGCCCCGATCCGCTCCGCAGGCGGTCGCGCCCCGCAACGATCGCGCGGAGCCGCCCAATCGCCCGCACGGTATCCCTGCGAGAAAGACCGACCGTGAGAGGCCCGGAACGGTCCCCCACCTGCGAGGCCTCATCAAGCGGCTCGAGGGTGAGGGTCGTTAATTCCGGGGGAATGCGATCCGCGACCGCCATGCCCGCGCGAAGCGGATTGTAGGCCGTGTCTCCGCGCCGAACCTCGAAGTGGAGATGCGGTCCTCCCGCCCCGCTCTCACCCGACCAGGCGATGACCTCACCCGCGCCCACGTGGAATTGCTTGGGGTGGAGCCACAGATCCTGCTCGTACTGCCGACTCGAGTCCTGCGCGCTTTGCACGTACTCGCCCACACGTCCAGCGAAAGCGTCGAGATGCCCGAAGACGAGTATGCGGTCGTCGGGGGTGCGCAAATATAGGGCTCGGCCGTAGCCGACGCCGGAAGCTCGCACGCGCTCGATCCAGCCGCTTTCCGGGGCGAGGACCGGACGGCCCACGCGGCGCGCGGTGCCAAGGTCGATCCCCGCGTGGAAATGGCCGCCACGATAATCGCCGAACCCCGCCTTGAAGATGAGCGGCCCGCGGAGCGGGGTCTTCTGAAACTGCGCGGCGAAGGGGGGCGGCTTGGTCGCGGACCTGCCGGAGGGTGCGGCGGCTCCGTGCGCCGGTGGGAAGAAGGCAACACCGAGCACCGCCGCCAGGAGCATGATGAGCGGTTGCGTCGTCATCGGGGTGATAGTATTTCTCTTACCCTAGGACGATCGAATACGCAACCAAGGAGAGCCCCATGCGATACGTCGATGGCTATGTATTGCCCGTACCCAAGAAGAAGATGGATGTCTACCGCCGCATGGCGCAGAAGGCAGCCAGGGTCTGGCGGGATCACGGCGCCCTGGAGTATCGGGAGTGCGTCGGCGACGACCTCAGGGTGAAATGGGGGGTTCCGTTCCCGCGCGCGGTCAAGCACAAGCCAGGCGAGACGGTGGTCTTCGCGTGGATCGTGTTCAAGTCCCGCGCGCATCGCGATCGCGTCAACGCCAAGGTCATGAAGGACCCGCGGCTCGCGAAGATGATGAAGCTGGACCCGATGCCCTTCGACAGCAAGCGCATGGTCTACGGCGGGTTCAAGATTCTGGTCGACGCGTAGCTAACCGTTGATGGTCAGCATCCCTGCCTGGGGATAACGGTCCCCGGCGGTGACGCCTCTGGGCGCGACCTCGGCAATCCGCTCCAGGTCGGCGGGGGTCAGCGTGATTTCCGGCGCGCGCACGTTCTCCTCCAGGAAGGAGCGGTGCTTGGTGCCGGGAATCGGCACGATGTCCTGCCCCTGGGAGAGGAGCCACGCGAGCGCGAGCTGGGTCGGCGTGCAGCCTTTCTCCCGGGCGATCTGCTCCACCCTCGAGACCAGCTCGAGGTTCTTCTGGAAGTTCGCACCCTGGAACCGCGGGTGGTTGCGGCGGAAGTCATCGGCAGGCAAATCCTCGAATTTCTTGAATCGCCCCGAAAGGAAACCGCGGCCGATCGGGCTGTAGGCGACGAATCCGATGCCGAGCTCCCGGCAGGTCGGAAGAATTTCTTCTTCCGGATCGCGGCTCCAAAGCGAGTACTCGGTTTGCAGGGCGGTGATCGGATGAGTCTTGTGGGCCCGACGGATCGTCGCCGGGGACGCCTCCGACAGCCCCAGATAGCGGACCTTCCCTTCGCGGACGAGCCCCGCCATCGCGCCGACCGTGTCCTCGATGGGAACGGTCCGGTCCACACGATGCTGATAGTAGAGGTCGATCGTATCCACGCCGAGACGCTTGAGCGACGCGTCGCACGCAGCACGGACGTACTCGGGACGTCCGTTGACCCCCAGGAAGCCCCCGTCCGGGCCCCGCACGTTGCCGAATTTAGTGGCGATCACGACCGGGTCGCGGCGACCCTTGATCGCCCGGCCGACAAGGAGCTCGTTCTTGAACGGACCATAGATGTCCGCCGTGTCCAGGAATGTGACACCGAGCTCGATCGCGCGTTGGATCGTGCCGAGGGACTCGGAATCGTCGGACGGCCCGTAAAACTCCGACATCCCCATGCATCCCAACCCAAGGGCTGAAACCTCGAGCCCCTGTCGTCCCAGCTTGCGCTTCTTCATCATCATGGATCCCCTCTTTTCGGGCATCGTCGGGGACGGAGGTCCCCACCGGCGCCATTTGTGGGAGCAGACGGCCCCATGCCGCGGCTCCACATGGCATGACGTTTTGGATGCGCGCAGGCACGGGAGCGGCGTGTCCCATCTCGGCCGCCCTAGCCTCCTCTGGTACAGCCCGGAGGCTTGGAATTTGGGGCAAACGGCCCTCGAGATCCGTTCACCGGGCCCGGCCCCAAGTCTAGCCTAGCTTTGCGGTTCGGTCCGCACGTCCCGAAGCCGCCCGCGCCGCTGGCACGCCCCTTGAGTCTCCATACCTGGGAGACGCACCTGCATCGTGTGCTAACGCCGCGCTGCCAGCATCGGCGTGGCGATCCGTGAAAAGGAGGAGGCTATGAGAAACAATTGGGATGGCGAGGCCGACCTCGATGACCCGGTCACCATAACGGAACGGCAATTGCGTTCTCTCCGGCGGGGCGCCCGAGCCGGCGTGCTGGCAATTCTGCTGGCGCTGGTGGCTTTGGTCGCGGCCGGATGGAGCATGATGATGGGTCCCGATGCGCTCGCGGGCCTCGATGGGATCCAAGACGTGAAGATGAAGATCCTTTCGGCTATCGGTCACCCCGAATACGCAGAAAACCATCGAGATCAGGCGCCGGCCGCTGACCGTTCGTGGTCGCCGGACACGTCCAAGACGATGGCGCGGGATTCCAGCGAATCGCGACTCGGCGTGTCGAGCAGCCGCTGAGCCAGCTATCGGGGCCCCGGCTTCAGGCCGGGGCCCTGGACTTTCCCCCGCGACGCCGCGCGAACCCTCCCCATGGACGCCCGCATCCATAGTTGACGTAGCGCAACTTCTCTCGAAGTCACCTTCCGTTCCAGCTGCAGTCAGAAGGAGACGCGCCATGCCCTACGCAACGGTCGGCAAGGAAAACTCAGGCAGCATCGATCTCTATTACGAGGACCACGGCGCGGGCAAGCCGGTCGTACTGATCCACGGTTGGCCCCTGAGCGGTCGTTCCTGGGAGAAGCAGGTCTCCGCGCTGCTCGACCCGGGCCACCGGGTCATCACCTACGATCGCAGAGGATTCGGCGGCTCGAGCAGGCCGGCGTCGGGCTACGACTACGACACCCTCGCCGAGGATCTGCACAAGATCATGACGAAGCTCAACCTGCGTGACGCCACGCTGGTTGGCTTTTCGATGGGTGGCGGCGAAGTGGCGCGCTACCTCGGCACCTACGGATCCGATCGGGTGAGCAAGGCGGTCTTCATCGCCGCGATCCCTCCCTTTCTTCTCAAGACCCCGGACAACCCGAGCGGCGTGGACGGCACGGTTTTCGACGGGATCAAGAAGGGCATCGTCGCGGACCGGCTGGCGTTTCTTTCCGCTTTTCTCTCAAATTTCTACAATGTGGATGTCTTGGGAGGCAAGCTGATCAGCGACCAGGCCGTTCAGTTCAGCTGGAACGTCGCGGCCGGCGCCTCCCCCAAGGGCACTCTGGATTGCGTCTCGGCGTGGCTGACCGACTTCCGAAAGGATCTCGCGCGCATTGACGTGCCCACGTTGGTCATTCACGGTGATTCCGACCGGATCGTTCCTCTCGCCGCCACCGGAAAGCTCACCCACGAGCTCGTCAAGAAAAGCCGACTGGCGGTGATCGAGGGCGGACCGCACGGCCTGACCTGGACCCACGCCGAGAGGGTCAACATTGAGTTGCTGGAGTTCCTTGGGCAGAAGAAAGACTCGGCGAAGAAACTCGCGGGGGCTGCCAGGTAGGAGGCGCGCTGAGCGGTAGGACGATCAATTCCGCTGGTGCTCGAGGAGGGCCAGCCGTCGCGTGCCCGGATAGGGCCGTGTCGGACGCTTGATCACAGCCCACAAGATCCGGTTGAACTGCTCCTCGTTTGCCCGGTCCTCGCGCCGCAGATCCAATCGCCGCGACGCGTGCGCGGCGGCTGTCCCTGGCGGATTACGCTCGTCGAGCGGGACGCCGGGGGCGATCGCGGCGTATGGCTTCGGATCGGGCGCGACGGCGAAGATCCCGGACAGCGGGCTGCCGAAGTAGTCGAACTGCGAGAGCGGCTCAAGGTGCAAGAGATCCGCAATCGTCGCGATCACGTCGGTCGTATTCGCGAAGCGATGAACCACCCCGGGCCGGTTATAGGCGGAGACTACGAGCAAAGGCGACCGGTGGGAGTCAACGTGGTCGGGCCCGTCCTGCGCGTCGTCCTCGAGCACGAACACGACCGTATTATTCCAGAATGGTGAATGGGACAGCGCGTCGATAACGCGTC
>VBOW01000080.1 GCA_005893275.1 Candidatus Eisenbacteria bacterium
TAGGTTCCCTGCTCGGACTCATGGTGACTTCCCCATCCCGGAGGCGCACGTGACTCGCAGGACGAACGCAAGAGTCGCCGGCTTCACATTTCTCTTTTACATCGCGGCCGGCATCACCGGTATGGTCCTGTTCGGCCGGGCGACCAGCGGAGAGGGGATCGCCGCCAAGCTCGCGACCATCGCCCAGCACGCGACGGACGTGCGCCTCTCCGTATTGCTCACGCTGCTCGAAGCCTTCTCGGCCCTTGTGCTGGCTGTGACGCTCTACGCGATCACGCGCGATCAGGATCCCGATCTCGCGATGCTGGGCCTGACCTGTCGCGTCGCCGAAGGCATCACGGGCGTCTTCGTAGCGCGGACGCTGGGGCTCCTCTGGCTCGCGACGTCCGCCGGAGCAAGCCTACCAGACACCGAGCGAGCGCACGCCCTCAGCGCATTCCTTCTCAGGATGGGGGCGTGGAACCCCGCCGCAATCTTCTTCGCGGTGGGCAGCACCCTCTTCTCCTGGCTCCTCCTCCGCGGCAGGATGATCCCGGTCGCACTGGCGCGGCTCGGCGTGCTTGCATCGGTCCTGGCCGTCGTGATCCTTCCGCTGGACCTCGTCGGAATGCTCGGCGGCCCCGTCGTCTGGTTGATGTGGCTACCCTTGTTGGTATTCGAGGTGACGCTTGCGCTGTGGCTGCTCATCAAGGGCGT
The DNA here is from genome assembly GCA_005893275.1 of Candidatus Eisenbacteria bacterium. Classification (NCBI taxonomy): domain Bacteria; phylum Candidatus Eiseniibacteriota; species Candidatus Eiseniibacteriota bacterium. The sequence goes on from VBOW01000080.1 coordinate 697, forward strand.
GGCGATGCCGGCGCGCGCGTCCTCGTGAAGCTGCATGAGCTGGCGCCTCCATCGTCATGAGGTCCGGTCGAAGGAGAGCGCCCCCTCGTTCCTGGTTCTTCCTGTTCTTCCTCGTGTCGGGCTCTTGCGCCCTCGTCTACGAGGTGGTGTGGCTAAGGCTGGCCATGGCTGCCTTCGGCGTCACCACGCCGCTGGTCTCGATCGTCCTGTCGGTCTTCATGACCGGCCTCGGTCTGGGTAGCTGGGGCGCGGGACGCCTGGCGCGCCACCTCGCGGAGCGCTCGTCGCCTGACCGCTTTCTCCGTCTCTACGCCACCGTCGAGATGGCGATCGGTGCCGGTGGTCTGCTCGTGGCTCACGAGTTGGACTGGGCGCGAAGGACCCTCGAGGCGCTGGGTGCCGGGGCTCCGTGGGGCTCGGGCAGCCACTACCTGGGTGCGGGCGTTCTCGTCACCGTCGCCCTGCTTCCATTCTGCACGGCAATGGGAGCTACGTTTCCGCTCGCGATGGCGGCGCTTCGGCCGTGGCAGGACGCCAAAGGGGGAAGCAGCACCGCCGGGACGTTCAGCTACCTCTATCTCGCCAACGTCATCGGCGCAGCCCTTGGCACGCTGCTCTCCGCGCTCATCCTGATCGAGCTGCTCGGATTCCGGGGAACGCTCCGGGTGACCGCGCTTCTGAACGGTCTCCTCGCCGTGGCCGCCTTCGCGCTGAGCGTTCGGAGTCGATCTGCAGAAGATGGAGGACCCGGCGCGGATCCCGTCGAGGCGCGCCACGCGGATGCGCCGCAAGCGGCGCCGCGTCCAGGGAGGCCCGCCCCAAGCGGTCTCCGAGCGGTGCCCTGGCTCCTCTTCTCCACGGGACTCCTCTCTATGGGAATGGAAGTAGTGTGGGTGCGCCAGTTCACCCCCTACCTCGGGACGGTGGTGTACGCCTTCGCGGCCATCCTGGCGATCTACCTGGTCGCGACCTTTCTGGGATCGGCGGCCTACCGCCGGAGCGCGAGGAAGGGTCCCACCGTCCTCGGGACGGCGTGGGGGCCAAGCGCGATCCTTACGGTCGCTCTCCTCGCGGCGCTCCCAACGATACTCGCCGATCCTCGCGTCGCGCCGCCGGGCGCGTTCGCCGCCGGCCTCCTCCGCGTCGCGGTGGGGATCGGCCCCTTCTGCTTCGCCCTGGGGTATCTCACGCCGCGCCTCGTGGATCTCTGGTCGCACGGCGATCCGGCACGCGCCGGCTCCGTGTACGCCGTCAACGTGCTTGGCTGCATCGTCGGCCCGCTGGTCGCGAGCTTCGGACTTCTACCGATCATGGGAGAGCGCTGGGCTCTCGCCATCCTCGCGCTCCCGCTCTACGCCTTCGTGCTCGCCTGGTCTCGCTCCGGGCCCCATCCGGCACCGGCGTCCTCTCCCAGGTTCAAGCATGGCCCTCGCCCGGCTTCGCGCTCAAACTTCGCGATGCTCGGGGGCCTGGCCCTGGCGGCGGGCCTCGGTGTCGTCACGGTGGCGAAGGACTATGAGACGATCTTCCCCGTGCGAAAGGCGCTGCGCGACCACTCGGCCACGGTGATCGCGACCGGCAGGGGGATGAAGAAGCAGCTCCTCGTCAACGGCTACGGGATGACGGTCCTGACGCCGGTCACCAAGATGATGGCCCACCTGCCGCTCGCGATCCGTGCGAAGCCGCCCGAGCGGGTGCTCGTAATCTGCTTTGGCATGGGGACGAGTTTCCGGTCGGCCCTGACCTGGGGTGCTTCCACGACAGCCGTGGAGCTGATTCCAAGCGTTCCCGATCTCTTCGACTTCTACCACCCGGATGCGAACCGGGTCCGCGCGCTTCCGAGCGCCCATATCGTGATCGACGACGGCCGGCGGTTCCTCGAGAGGACGCGCGAGGCGTTCGACGTCATCACGGTGGATCCGCCACCGCCGGTGGAGGCGGCCGGATCGAGCATGCTCTATTCGAAGGAGTTCTTCGAAGCGGTACGGGCCCGACTGCGGACGGATGGCGTGCTCCAAGAGTGGCTCCCGCCGGCCGAGCCGATCGTCGTCGCCTCGGTCGCCCGCGCGCTGAAGGAGACCTTTGTCCACGTGCGCGCCTTCCCCTCGGAGTTCGGCTGGGGGGTTCACTTTCTTGCCAGCCAGTCACCGATCCCTCTTCCCGCGCCGGACCAGCTTGTGGCCCGGATGCCTCCGGCAGCTCGCACCGATCTCGTCGAGTGGCAACCAGGAATGCTCCCCGCCGAGCCCCTCGCGGCCGTACTCACCCACGAGATTCCTCTGGATCGATTGATCGGGCTGGTTCCAGGGGCGCGTCCTCTGACGGACGATCGCCCGGTGAACGAGTACTACCTGCTCCGCCGCGGGCTGGGAAGGGCGGCCCTCTCCGCATCGGCCCCCTAGGGGACTTACGATCGGCACCGGCGGTCCTGCCGTCTCCTGTGCGCCTGTATTCCTGTGGGTCATTGTGCGGAGGTCGCTCGAGGCGTAACTTCCTTAGCGTAAGGGATACGCCGATCTTAGGCACCTCCGAGGCCCCGCCGGGAAACGCTCGGGTATACCCGTTCCTCTCTGTTCGGCACGATCGACTACGCCGTTGGCGTGGGCCCTGTACGGAGCCACGAGCGGCTGCAGATCACCCTCGATCCCTTGAACCGGGGAAACAGCGACGAGACGGCGAGCCTAACCGGCACCCTGTCGAAGCCGTGAGGGCGCGTGTGCGGACAGGGTGGGGACTAGATTCCGCAATGGCTGTTGAAGCGAGGTGAGGCACATGCGCAGTCGAATCCGATTCTTCTTCGTCGCCTTTTGTGTCGTTGTGCCCTCTATTGGCTGGTGCCATAAGCCCATGGAGCCCGGCGTTCCCTATTTCGGCCTTGGTCTCAGTATCTCGGTGGTTCCGCATATCGGCCAGATCTTTCCGCTTCGTGCCAGGGCTGGCAGCTCGCAGCACGGGGTCGACTGTTTGGGTGACGTCCGGATTGAAGTACCTTCCGGGATTGAGGTCCTGGCGGGAGACACATCCCGGAAGGTGCACGTCTCCCGCTGGGAAAGAGAACACTTCGATCAGGAGTGGGTCGTGAGTTTGCGCGTCTCTCGGACAGGCAAGTACCGGATTCGCGGAGAACTTCGGATCCCGTGTGGCGAGCCGACGGTCTGGGATGAGAGTGAAACACTTGTCGATTTGGACGTGCGCCAGGACACCACCCTGGTCCACGGCGGATACGATACGCGCTTTGAACGGATCCGCGACGGGAAACGTTTCCGGTACGGCGGAGGCCATCTTGTTCGAGTCGACAGCACCAACGCGCTGATCTTCCAGCGCGGTCACATGGTGCTGATTGACAGTACCGAGGCACTGCTGCCCGATGACATTTCAGAGCGGCCGCTCGTGATGAGCGCCCCACACGCGAAGTGCCCTGAGTGCGGTCTCGTCGCGCCGAAGGCACTTCGATTCATCGTTACGGTCGGAAGCAACGGTTCGGTGACTTGGATCGAATCTCGTCCTGCTGCCGAGACCCCTCCAGTCCTCGCATCGGCAGAGCAAGCGCTGAAACGGTACGTCTTCCGTCCTGCGCGGGCGAAGGGGGGGCGCCCAGTTGCGGACTGGGCCGAGGTAGAGGTAATTGTGGAGCCGTAGTACTCCGCGGGACCGTAAGTACAGTCCGCGGAGCACAATGCGAGGCGCCCCAGGAGCTTAGACCTTCTGGGGCGCA
>VBOW01000081.1 GCA_005893275.1 Candidatus Eisenbacteria bacterium
CGGTGCTTCGAATTTCCATGCCCGTGCCCGGCGCCTACGAATTCGGTCGCCGGTGGCAGCGGCATCTCTGGGTCGGCATTGCCGCCGTATTCGCCTTGGTGCTCGGCGGCGGCTACCTCCTTGGCCGCCGTGTGGACCGGCGGCTCCGGAATCTGCGCGAGTCGGCCGAGACTCTCGGGCGCGGGGACTTGAGCGCTCGGGTGGCCGTGGACTCGCACGACGAGCTGGCCGCGCTGGGCCGCATCCTGAACTCGATGGCCGAGCGCCTCGCCGCCAAGCTCTCCGAACTCCGGGCGGAGCGCGACGCGGGGGAAGCGGTGCTCGCCAACCTGAGCCAGGGGATCGCGCTCTTGACGCCGGATCTATCCATCCGCCACGCGAACGACCGCTTCTGGGAGATCGTGGGTACGGAACGCCCTCCGACCCCGGAGGTCCGCCTCGCCGCCACCCGCCAACCGATTCTCGAGGAGATCGCGACCCAGGCGAAACAGCGCGGAACCGCGGTCCGCAGGGAGGTCCCGCTCTACGTCGGCGGGCGCGGCGAGTACGAGATTTCGGTGGCGCCGATCCGGGCCGGAGCGGAATCGGGGGGGTGGCTCCTCTCCATCGAGGACCTGAAACCTGAGAGGACCATGGCGAAGCTGCGCCGGGAGTTCGTCGCCAACGTGTCGCACGAGCTTCGGACGCCGCTCACGTCGATCCGCGGCTACGCCGAGACCCTCCTGCAAGGAGGCCTCGACGACGAGGAGAACCGGTCCCGTTTCGTGGACACGATCCGGAAGCAGGCGGTGCGGCTCGAATCTCTGGTCGAAGACCTCCTCGAGCTGGCCGACCTCGAGCGCCCCGATTCCGCGCTCGACCTCAAGGACTGGGACGTGGGCCAGGTCGTGCGCGACCTGGCCGCGGGCTTCGAGGAATTGGCGATTCGGCGCGGCCTTTCACTCGAGCTCGACGCACGCCCCGGTATCCACGCGCGCATGGACCGCAAGCGGATCGAGGTCGCGCTCCACAACCTCGTCGAGAACGCGATCAAGTACACTGATTCGGGGACCGTTCGCGTCTCGGTGCGAAGCGAGGTGGGGTGGGTGCGGATCGCGGTCCAGGACACCGGCCGCGGGATCGAGCCCGAGCACGTGCCGCGGCTCTTCGAACGCTTCTACCGGGTCGATCGCGGACGATCGCGGGCCGAGGGTGGAACGGGGCTCGGCCTCTCGATCGTGAAGCACGCGATCGAGCTTCACCGTGGGAGGGTAGGCGTCGAAAGCACGCCCGGGCGCGGCAGCACGTTTCGGCTCGAGTTCCCGCAGACAGGTCCGCCCCGAGGAGAGCCCCCCGGGCCGGCCCATGCTTCTCCCCCTCCGCACGCGGCCTCGCAGGGCACCCAGCAGCCGTAACAAAGTTGTAACAAGGCCGTCACCGGCCCGGGGACACGCGCGCTTTAGGCTCTCCCTATGGGCATGGTTACCGAGCACCGCGCCGGCAGCCCCGATCGTCGCGGGCACGCGTTCACGCAGGCGGCAGAGAATCCGAGGCCTGCCCCCGAGGCTCCGGGATCCGGCGCCGATTCGAGGCCGGTGATCGAGGCGCGCGACGTTTCCCTGTGGTACGGCGCGCACCAGGTGCTCCACTCGGTCTCGCTCGCGATCGCGGAGCGGAGAATCGCCGCGATCATCGGCCCATCCGGCTGCGGCAAGTCGACCCTGCTCCGATGCTTCAACCGCATGAACGACCTTTTTCCCCCGGTCCGCTACGGCGGCTCCATTCTGTACGAGGGAACCGACGTCCTCCGGAGCGGGATCGACCTCGTGGAGCTCCGCCGCCGGGTGGGGATGGTGTTCCAGCGCGCGAACCCTTTTCCCATGTCCATCTATCAAAACGTGGCGTACGGACCTCGCCTCTTGGGGGTACGGTCGAGGCGCGAGCTGGAGGAAGCGGTGGAAGGGGCTCTGAAGCAGGCAGCGCTGTGGAGCGAGGTGAAGGACCGGCTGAACCGCCCGGCCCTCGGGCTCTCCGGCGGGCAGCAGCAGCGTCTTTGCATCGCCCGCGCGCTCGCGGTGAATCCGGAGGTGCTGCTGCTGGACGAGCCCGCTTCGGCCCTCGATCCGACCGCGACCGCGAAGATCGAGGAGCTCATCCTCGAGATCCGAAGCGCGATCTCGGTCGTGATCGTCACGCACAACATGCAGCAGGCGGCCCGAATCTCGGATCGGACCGCGTTTCTCATGGAGGGGAAGCTGGTGGAGGAGGGGCCCACGCGGGACCTCTTCACCCACCCCCGGGAGCGCCTGACCGAGGATTACATCACCGGTCGCTTCGGATAGAATCAGGGGAATTGAACTCCGTCGGAGAGGACTGACCATGGAACGACATTTTCATCACGAGCTCGAGGCGCTTCGCGACCGGCTGAGCGAAATGGCCGGGCGCGCCGAAATCGCGCTCGTGAAATCCATGGAGGCCCTGAAGACCCGAAACGCAAGGCTCGCGGAGGAGGTCCGGGCGGAGGATCTGGCGATCGACCGGATCGAGCTGGAGATCGAGAGCCAGTCGCTGAACTTCCTCGGTCTGCAGCAGCCGGTGGCGCGCGACCTGCGATTCCTCGTCGCCGCCATACGGATCTCCAACGACCTGGAACGGATCGGCGACCACGCGGTCAACATCGCCCAGAGCGCCGCCAAGCTGAGCGGCCTGCCCCAGTCCAAGCCGCTCGAGGATCTGCCCATGATGGCCGAGCGCACGATCACCATGCTTCGCGACGCGGTCACGGCATGGCTGAACGGGGACGCCGCCACGGCCAGACGCATCTGCGAGCGGGACGTGGAGATCGACGGCCTCAAGGCGAAGATCTTCGCGAAGCTCTCGGGAGGGATGATCCAGTCGCCCGAGTCGGTGCCGCGCGCCTTGGAGCTGCTGCTCGTGAGCCGGAACCTCGAGCGGGTCGCCGACCTCGCCACGAACATCGCGGAGGAGGCGATCTTCGTGGCCGAAGCCCGCGTGATCAAACACCACGCCGAGGAGGTCGCGGAAGGATCGCCGGGCGGCGGAGTGCCGGGCTCCGGAACCCCTACCGCTGGGCGACCCGCCTCACGGTAAGGCGCAACAGCGCCGAGATCCCCGTCACCATCATCACGAGCACGAGCGCCCCCGTCCAGGCCTGCCGATTCCAGTCGTCGTACGGTGCCCTCGCGTAGTCGAAGACGAAGACGGGCAGCGAAGCGATCGGCTTGTCGAGCGCCGTGGACCAGAACCGATTCCCGAGCGCGGTGAAGAGGAGCGGCGCGGTTTCACCGGCGGCACGGGCCACCGCGAGCATGCTCGCCGTCACGATCCCGGCGCGGGCGGCGGGAATGACCACCTGTTGGGTGACCTTCCAACGTGGCGCGCCGAGCGCCAGCGCCGCCTCGCGGTAGGACTGCGGAACAAGCCGCACCACTTCCTCCGTGGAGCGGATGATCGTCGGAAGCATCAAGATCGCCAGGGCCACGCCCCCCGCCAGCGCGGAAAACCCGCCCATCGGAATCACGACGAGCCCGTACGCGGCCACGCCGACGACAATGGAGGGCACGCCGCCCAGGAGGTCCGCGGTGTATCGCACGAGAGAAGCAAACCGGCCACGGCCGAATTCCGCGAGGTAGACGCCGGCACCGACGCCCACGGGCACCGCCAAGAGAGCGCCGAGACCGACGAGAATCAAAGTGCCGACGATCGCGTTGGCCATGCCGCCGCCGGGCTCACCCACCGGCTTGGGCATCTCGAGGAAAAAGGAAAGGGAGAGCGCCGGCAGGCCCTTCGCGATCAGGTGCCAGAGGATGAGGGCGAGCGGCAGGACGACGATCGCGCCCGCCGCATAGCAGGCGGCGATCACGAGCCGGCTCCAGACCGCGCGCCGGGTGATGTGCCCCGCCGTCCTCGCGAGGGCTGCTCCGCTCACGCCAGCGCCGCGGCCGTGCGCCGCCCCCCGGTGGCCCAGTACACCAGAGCCCGCGCCGCCCCGTTCACCACGATCGTGATCGCGAAGAGCACGAGCGCAATCTCAATGAGGGAGGAGATGTAGAGCGGCGTCGTGGCTTCGGTGAACTCGTTCGCGATGATGCTCGCCATCGTGGCCCCGGGATCCAGAAGCGACGCCGAGATGCGGTTCGTGTTCCCGATCAGCATGGTGACCGCCATCGTCTCCCCGAGCGCCCGACCGAGAGCCAGGATCACCGCGCCCAGGATCCCCGGCCGCGCGGCGCCGAGCGCCACGCCGATCGCCTCAGCGGGCGTCGCGCCGAGGGCGAGAGCCGCCTCTCGGAGCGATCCGGGCGTGGCGAGCAGCACCTCACGCGAGATGGAAACGATCGTCGGAACGATCATGATCGAGAGGACGATCGCCGCGTTCAGCATTCCGATCCCAAACGGATATCCACGGAAAAGCGGCAAGAACCCGAGGTGGGCGATGAGCCACGGCTCGACCGCCCCACGCAGCCAGGGCGCCAGGACGAAAAACCCCCAGATCCCGTAGACGATGCTGGGGATCGCGGCGAGAAGCTCGATGACGAAGGAGACGAGCGCGCCGACGCGGCGAGGTGCGATCTCGGCCAGGTAGACCGCGCTCCCGATTCCGAGCGGGACCGCGATGAGAAGGGCCAGCGCCGAGGAGACGATGGTGCCGTAGACATACGGAAGCGCGCCGAATTTCTCGGACACCGGATCCCACGCGGTGCCCGTGAGAAACCCAAGCCCGAATGTCTTGATCGAGAGCCCCGCGCCCCTCGCCGTCTCGAAGACGATGAGCGCGACGACGACAAAAACGAGGGCTGCCGCGCCGCCCAGGGCGGCGCGGTAGACCCCGTCGGCCGTGATGCGGGCGGATTTCACCGGTCGGCGAGCAGAGGCTTCCCGGCGACGGTGAGCTTGCGCAGCGTTGTCTCGTTCACCTTCACCACGGCGGCCGGCAGTCTGGCGTAGTCGAGCGACGCCGCCACCTCCTGGCCTTCGTGGATCGCCCAATCGATGAACTCGGCGAGCGCACGCCCCTTCACCGGATCCTTCTGATCCTGGTAGACGAGAAGGAACGTGAGCCCGCAGATCGGGTACGCGTCCGGCGCGGGGGAATTCACGATGGGGGTGCGGACGTCTTTCGCGAGGAGCGCCGACGCGCCTTCCGCCGCGGCCGTGGTCGAGGCGAGCGTGGGCTCGACAAAGGTTCCGCTCCTGTTCCGCACGTGCGCCACCGGGAGGTGGTTCTGCTTCGCGTAGGCGAGCTCGATGTAGCCGATCGAGCCCTGTGTCTGACGAATCAGCCCGGACACCCCCTCATTCCCCTTGCCGCCGATTCCGACCGGCCAGCTCACCGACGTGTTCGCGCCCACGAGCTCCTTCCACGGCGCGCTCACCGCGGACAGGTAGGTCGTGAAGATGTTCGTGGTTCCGCTCCCGTCCGAGCGATGCACGGGGAGAATCGGC
>VBOW01000082.1:0-4510 GCA_005893275.1 Candidatus Eisenbacteria bacterium
TACCTCGATCCTCAATACGGCGCTTCGGATCCAAGGGGGGCTGACGTATGGCGCCCGGTGGCTGGCGCCTCGCTACACGCAGGCGGGCACCGTCGCGATCTACTCGTACACCAAGACCGAGACCACCGTGAAGGCGATCGACCTCGCGCTCGAGACCCTGTCCCAGGTACGCCGCGCCGGTATCGATTCGCTCACGCTTGCCTCCGCCAAGACCTATATCCGGGGACAGTTTCCGCCCCGCCTCGAGACCGAAGATCAAATCGCGGGCGCGCTCGCGGACGTGACCTTCTACGGCCAGACCCGCGAAGAATTGGAGGGATATGCCCCGAAGGTGGCGGCGGCCCGCTCGGAGGACGTGACGCGCGCCGTTCAACGCGTCTATCCGCCTCTGGAAGACCTTACCTTCGTGCTGGTGGGCAATGCTGCTAGGATCCGCGCCGCCGTGAGGAAGTACGGACCGCTGACGGACGTGAAGATCGCCGAGCCGCTGCTTTCGCGGCTCCGGTCGGGAGCCCGGGACGGGCGTCACAGGGGAGGGGACCGTGGTTAGAAGCAAGGTGTGGCTATGGGTCTGTTTCACGCTGGGCGTCGCCGTCGCGACGGCGGCCTTCGCGGACCAAGACGCGAGGGAGAGGGCGCAGGACCGCGCGCAGATTCGCACCGACCGCGTCGAGGTGAGCCGCGACGTGGCGGAGGTGAGGCGGCTCGAACGGCTCCTCGCGCACCTGGACAGCGCGCAGCGCCGCTTTGACGAGAGCGCCGAGCGGCGGGCGCGCCGCGAAGTCCGCGCGTTTCTCGCACGCGAAGCCGCGGACGCCCAGCAACAGGCGGCAAGGGACCGTCGTGAAGTGCGCTCCAGCGCGCGCGAGCTCAGGCGGGACCGGCGACAAGGGACCCCCGGCTGGGATGACCGCCGGGACCTGCGCGACGACAGGCTCGATCTGGCGTCGAGCGAGGGGCGTCTGGCCAGGGAACGGGGAATCCTCTTCGAGCTGCACACGCTGCAGCCGCGCATCCACCGGAACGATCCCGCGGCCGAGAGCCGCGAGCGAGAGCTGTTTCAAGAGTTCTTGAACATCGCGCGTCGGGACGCCGCCGCCTCGGGACGCGAGCTCGGAGAGGATCGACGTGAGCTGCGCGAGGACCGCCGCGAGCGGATCAAGAACTAGGGCTGATCGCGCGGCGGCGAGTTCCGATCGCGCGTCCCCCCGCGCGGGCGTCGTTTCTTGCCCCGGCCCGCGTCGCGCACGGCGCGCGCGAGCACGAACTCGATCTGCCCGTTGACGCTCCGGAGCTCGTCGGCCGCCCATACCTCCAAGAGTTCCCACAGCTCGGGGCTGATGCGAAGGAGAAACGCCTTTCGCTCGGCCATCCGGACGCCTATTTATACAGCGTGCCGGCGTTCAGGACGGGAGTCGCCGCGTGCTCGCCGCAGAGGACAACGAGCAGGTTCGAAACCATCGCGGCCTTGCGCTCCTCGTCCAGCTCCACGATCTTGTTCCTGCCGAGACGATCCAGCGCCATCTCGACCATCCCCACCGCGCCCTCCACGATCCGCTGGCGCGCGGCGATGATCGCGCCGGCCTGCTGGCGTTGAAGCATCGCCTGCGCAATCTCGGGGGAATAGGCGAGGTGGCTCAGCCGCGTCTCCACGACCTCCACGCCGGCCGGCTTCAGCCGCTCGTGCAGCTCGGCCTTGAGAAACTCGGACACCTTATCGGTGCTCCCCCGCAACGAAATCCCGTCTGAGTCGTAGTCGTCATACGGGTAGGAGCTGGCGAGGTGGCGAACCGCGGTCTCGCTCTGGACCGTGACGAAGCGCTCGTAGTCGTCCACGTCGAACGCCGCCTGCGCCGTGTCGCGAACCTTCCAGACCACGACCGCGGCGATCTCGACCGGGTTTCCGTGCTGGTCGTTCACCTTGATCCGCTCCCCGTTCAGGCTCCGGGCCCGGAGCGAGATCTTCTTCCGCGTGATGAAGGGGTTCGTCCACCACCAGCCGCTCGACCGGACGGACCCGACGTAGGTTCCGAAGAGAATCAGGACGACTCCCTGGTTGGGTTGCGCGGTGAACAGGCCGGCCGCCGATAACCCCGCGAGCCCGACCGACAGCACCGCGAGGAGGATGGGCGCCAGAGGCTGCGGCGCCACGGCCGCGCGCCAGACGAGGGCGATGCCCGCGAGGGAGAAGAGAATCGTTACGGTGAGCCCTAGGGCTCCGCTCATCGGTGAAGCGACGCGCTCCTGAGTCATGGCCGGTTCTCCTTGCGTTTGGGGTGACATCAATAAGATAGCATAATGATATCATCCTGTCAAGGAGTGGCTCGAGGCGTGAGACGGAGAGGGGCTTATGCGCGGCGCTTGGAAGCCAGAAGGAGCGCGACGCCGCCGATCAAGGCGCCTACGCCGACGCCGGCCACGAAGGGGAATGTCTTGTGCTCCGTGGCGGTCGCCTTGATTCCACCCAGGTCGATCATCGTGGTCTGGCTTTCGTGGCCGACGAGACCGTAGATCAGTGCGATAGCGCCGAGGATTACGAGGGCCAGGCCGAGCAGTTTCATGTCAGTCCTCCTCAGGCCGTCGCAAGGGATCGACGGCAGGCGATCCTAGTCCCGGACCAGCTTCTTGTATTTGAGGCGGTGCGGTTGGTCGGCGGCGGCGCCCAGGCGCATGTGGCGGTTGGCCTCGTAGTCCTGGTAGTTCCCCTCGAACCACACCACGTCCCCGTCCTCTTCGAACGCGATCATGTGGGTCGCGATGCGGTCCAGGAACCAGCGGTCGTGGCTGATCACGCAGATCGAGCCCGCGAAGTTGAGAATCCCTTCCTCCAGCGCGCGAAGGGTGTCCACGTCGAGATCGTTGGTGGGCTCGTCCAGGAGGAGAAGGTTCCCGCCCGAACGCAGGAGCTTGGCCAGGTGGACCCGGTTCCGCTCGCCGCCGCTCAGGTTCTTCACCAGCTTTTGCTGATCGGCGCCCTTGAAGTTGAACATCGCGACGTAGGACCGCGACGGCACCGCCCGGCTCCCGAGCTGGATTTCATCCTCGCCGTTCGAGATCTCCTCCCAGACGTTTCGGTCGCCCTGAAGTGCGTCGCGGCTTTGATCTACCACCGCGAGCTTCACGGTATCGCCGACGCGGACCGCGCCGGAGTCGGCGCCCTCGAGGCCCGCGATGAGGCGGAACAGCGTCGTCTTGCCCGCGCCGTTCGGCCCGATGATCCCGACGATTCCTCCGGGAGGAAGATTGAAGGACAGCCCGTCGATCAGAAGACGGTCTCCGTAGCCCTTCACGAGATCGCGCGCTTCGACGACGAGGTTTCCCAGCCGCGGCCCGGCGGGAATCGAGATTTCGACCGTGTCCTGGCGCTTCTCGCTCTGCTGCCGCAAGAGGTCCTCGTATGCCGTGACGCGCGCCTTGCTCTTCGCCTGCCTCGCGCGCGGGGACATCCGGATCCACTCGAGCTCGCGCTGTAGCGTGCGCTGGCGCGCCGTCTCCGCCTTCTCCTCGAGGGCGAGCCGCCCGCGCTTCTGCTCGAGCCAGGAGGAGTAGTTGCCTTCCCACGGAATTCCCTGCCCGCGATCCAGCTCCAGGATCCATCCCGCGACGTTGTCGAGGAAGTAGCGGTCGTGGGTCACCGCGACCACCGTGCCCGGATATTCCTTGAGGAAGCGCTCGAGCCACGCCACGGATTCGGCGTCCAGGTGGTTCGTCGGCTCGTCGAGGAGAAGCAAATCGGGTTGTTGGAGGAGCAAACGGCACAGAGCAACGCGGCGCCGCTCGCCTCCCGAAAGGGTCGCGACCGGCGTGTCGCCAGCGGGCACGCGGAGCGCGTCCATCGCGATCTCCACCGTGCGATCCAGCTCCCAGGCGTTTTTCGCCTCGATCTCGGCCATGACGCGGCCTTGCTCCTCGAGGACGCTCTCCATCTCTTTCTCGGAGAGGCTCTCGCCCAGTTTCACGTTCAGCTCGTTGAAACGCTGGAGCAGCGCGCGCGTTTCGGCGACGCCCTCTTCGATGTTCCCGAGGACGTCCTTCGAGGCGTCGAGAAGCGGCTCCTGGGGCAGATATCCGACTCGGATTCCCTTGGCGGGTCGGGCCTCCCCGCCCGAGGGTTCCTCGACCCCCGCCATGATGCGGAGCAGGGTGCTCTTTCCCGCGCCGTTCAACCCGAGCACGCCGATCTTGGCGCCCGGGAGAAACGAGAGCCAAATCCCCTTCAGGACCTCGCGGTTCGGGGGATAGACCTTGCGGAGGTCCTTCATGGTGAAGATGTATTGATGAGCCATGCGTTGCGGGGAGTATATACTGAACGGGTTCCCTAGCACTAATCAATTACACTGCAACGGCTTCCGTTACTCACCCAAGGTCACAAGTTCGCGCGCGGTGGATGACGTGGGGAGTCCCGCTGGGCCTTGGCTAGCAGCTGCACCCCCGGCGCGTAGGTCGCTGTCGTCGAGGGTTCTGTACCTTCTGAACATCGCTGACGTCGAGTGCCCGAGCAGCGTCATCG
>VBOW01000082.1:4549-5111 GCA_005893275.1 Candidatus Eisenbacteria bacterium
GCGTATGAGGTTCCGCGCGGCGAAGCGGCGCAGGTCATGCACGTGTAGATCCGCCACGCGTGCGGCCTTGCACGCCCCGACCCCCGGGGCGCCTACAGGTCCTCTACTTCGATCTCCTCCGTGCCGGGAATGTCCCGCCAGACCTTCTTCAACTCGCCACCGCAGTGCGATAGCCGGGAATCCTTCATTTAAGCACGGAGATTTTTCCGACGACCTCTCCTCCACGGGTGTCGATCCGGTAGAAGTAAAACCCGGAAGCCAGCCGCCCTCCGTGCTCGTCCCGCCCGTCGATCCTCACGTCGTGATAGCCCACGGGAGCATCCGGCTCCTCGAGGAGGGACCGGATCATGCGACCGTTCAGGTCAAAGAGACGAACCCGCAGGGGGCCACGCTCTGTTGTGACGAAGGTGAGGACGGCCTCGGGATTGATCGGATTCGGCGAGACCCAAGCGGCGAGCTTCCCGGCTCCGGCGTTGACCAGAACGTCCATTGGCGCGCGGAAGATCTCGCCCGTGGAGAGGCGTCCCTCGAGGGTGATCGTGACCGGAGTGTTCCCGCGGAG
>VBOW01000083.1 GCA_005893275.1 Candidatus Eisenbacteria bacterium
CGACCCTCCGACGGGCTCGAGGTTCACGCACCGGTGCTCCTTCCCTCCGCCCAGACGGATGCCGCCCTTCCCGTCCGTGGTAAACGCACGCGCTTGGCACACGGTAACGACGCTGGCGTCGGTGACCGTGATCTTGGTCGTCGCCGAAGCCGACAACACGTTCGCCGCCGTGAAGGTCACGGAGTAGGGGGTTTGGCGCGAATCCTCGAAGCCCGGCGTCCACCGGAACACGCCCCCCGTATCGGAGGAGCCCGGCGTGAACGTGGCCTTGTTCCCGACCGGAAGGCCGGAGAAATCAGCGGTCAGGCTGGAGATCGCCGGGCCATCCGGATCGTTCGCGCTGATGCTGAAGGTAATCTCGGACCCCTCGGCCCCGGAGACCCCCTTCGGTGCCGTCACCACAGGGGGATGATCGCGCGGCGGGGCGCAATGATTTAGCAGCATCGTGACACTACCGGTGCTATTCGCAACCGCGAGATCGCTCCGAAGATCGCCGTCAAAGTCTCCCGAGGCGATCCCGTAGGGTGCGCCCCCCGCCGGAACGTCCGTGCGGGAGCCGAAGGCTCCGGAGCCGTCTCCCAGAAGGACCGAGACATTGTTGGATTCGTTATTTGCGATTGCGAGATCGAGGTGGTTATCACCGTTCACGTCCAGGATGGCGATCTGGCGGGGTCCGGCGCCGGTCGTGAAATTTCGCCTCGGGCCCAATGCGCCGTTACCGACCCCGAGGAATACGGAAACATAGTTCGAGCCGGCGCTCGTCACCACGATGTCAACGTGGCCGTCCTC
>VBOW01000084.1 GCA_005893275.1 Candidatus Eisenbacteria bacterium
CATCTGGACCGGCTGAAGTCCGAGTTCCTGGCGAACGTGAACCATGAGCTCCGAACCCCCTTATCCGTGATCGTCCCGGCTCTCGAGTGCGTCATGGAGGCGGACCTCGACATCGCCGAGCTGAAGGCCTTCCTGGGGAGCTCCGCCTTGCAGGCCCGCAAGCTCGTCGTTTTGGTCGAGAACCTCCTGACACTCTCCGAGCTCGGCCGGGACACCCTCTCCCTCCGGGTCGTGGAGCGGGATCTTGTTCCGGTTCTGACCGCCTACCACGCGGAGCGGCTCCCAGGGGTGAGCGCGGGCCTCCGCGACCTCGTGCTGGCGGTCCAGGCGCATTCCCTTCCGGCGCGGTTCGACGAGCTCCGGCTCCGTCAGGTCCTGGACGCGCTGGTGGACAACGCTGTGAAGTTCACGCCGCCCGGCTCGCGCGTCACGCTAGGGGCGGAGGCGCTCGCGCGGGATGGGGTCCAGTGGGCCCGCGTCCGCGTGGAGGACAACGGCCCGGGCATCCCGCCGGACGAGCTTGGGAATCTGTTCGATGCGTTCCGGCAAATCGACGGCTCCACCACACGAAGGGTCGGGGGTCTGGGCATCGGGCTGGCACTCGCCCGGGACCTGGCCGCCCAGATGGGCGGGCGCCTGGTCGCCTCGAGCGAGCAGGGTCGCGGCTCGACCTTCAGTCTCCTCTTGCGCGCCGATTAACGCTGATATCGGAAACGCGTCGCCCACCGGGCGCGCCTTGACAGGGTCCAACGCCGGAGCCTAGACTCCCGCGTCGCATCCCCCCAACCGAATCCCGGCTCACCTTTTCTCCCCCCGCACTTCTTCTCCCCCGGAACGAGCGCCATGCTTGCCCGTGTCACGAGTTGCGCCACGCAAGGGATCGACGGCCTCTTCGTCGAAGTCGAGGCAGACCTGGGCGCCGGACTTCCGACCTTCTCGATCGTGGGATTGCCCGACGCGGCCGTGCGGGAAAGCCGCGAGCGCGTCCTCGCGGCGCTTCGAAACTGCGGCTTCGAGTTTCCCGCCCGAAAGATCACCATCAACCTGGCGCCCGCGCACGTCCGAAAGGAGGGCGCGCGCTTCGACCTTCCGATCGCGGTCGCGCTCCTGCTCGCTTCGGGGCAGATCCCGCGCGGGGCACCACTCGAGGAGGGGATCTTCGTGGGCGAGCTGGCGCTCGACGGAACGCTCCGGGGGGTCCGTGGGATTCTCGCGGTGATGGCGGCCGCAAAGCGGGAGAGGCGGGGCCCGGTGTGGATCCCGCGGGAGAACGGGCGCGAAGCCGGCGCGATCGGCGGCGTTTCGATCCGGAGCTTGGGCTCGCTCCGGGAGCTTCGCGGCGACGACGCGCCCGGCGGCGGGGGAGAGCGAGAAAGGAGCGCCGGCGCGGCAACGTCCCACCAAGGCGCGGGCACCGATGCCGACCCTCCCGGTGGCCCGGTCCGCGCAGCACCCCCCGACCTTGCCGAGGTGCGCGGACAGATCATCGCCCGGCGCGCGCTCGAGGTGGCGGCCGCGGGCGGCCACAACATCCTCTTCGTCGGGCCGCCGGGCTCCGGGAAAACGATGCTCGCCAGCCGCCTGCCAGGCATCCTGCCTCCGCTCGCCCGCGAAGAGGCAGTCGAGGTGAGCACCATCCATTCCGTGGCCGGCCGGCTCCCTCCCGGCTCGGGGCTCATCCTCGAGCCCCCGTTCCGCGCGCCGCATCACACGATCTCGGACGCGGGGCTCGTCGGAGGAGGGCGTGGTCCGCTCCCCGGCGAGGTGAGCCTCGCGCACAAGGGCGTGCTCTTCATGGACGAGCTGCCGGAATTTCATCGGAACGCGCTCGAGGCGCTGCGGCAGCCGCTCGAGGACGGGTACGTTTCCATCGCCCGCGCCGGCGGCACGACGGTGTTTCCGGCGTCCTTCTCGCTGGTCGCCGCGATGAATCCCTGCCCGTGTGGGTGGCGGGGCGATCCACGTCGCGCCTGCCGGTGCGGGCCCGACGCGGTCGCCCGCTACTGGGCGAAAGTTTCGGGACCGATCCTCGATCGCATCGACTTGGTGCTTGAAGTGCCGGCGGTGCCGATGGAGGATCTTTTTTCGGGTGAATCGGGAGAGTCATCGGCCGATGTGCGCGAACGCGTCGTTCGCGCGCGCTCGATCGCGGTGGAACGGAACCAGTCGGGTGGACGAAATGCCACCCTTACGGCGAGAGAGCTCGGGCGCGTCGCGCCGCTCGAACCGGAGTGCCGGCAGCTGATCCGCCACGCCGCGGAGGCGTTTCGGATCACCGCGCGCGGAGTCGTTCGCATCCGGCGGGTCGCCCGGACGATCGCCGACTCCGCGGGCTCGGAGACGGTGCGCGCCGAGCACGTCGCGGAGGCATTGCAATATCGAATGCCGGCGGTGTGAGCGTGGGTCGGTGCCTCGACCATGATTCTTCCCCGGTGAAAGTTGCAACCGGGAAGATGGGTAAGTTACCTTGAATCGCTCCGAGCGCCGGGGATTTCTGGAACGAGTCGCAAACCATAAGGAGACCGAAAAATGAAGACGCAGGAAATGGTGGCGAAGCACTTCGGACTGATGTATCAGACCGCCGCGGCCAACCTGGACGGGGTGACCCACGAGCAGTCCCTGGCACAGCCGCCTCAGGGCGGGAATTGCGCGAACTGGATCCTGGGACACCTCATGAACGTCCAGAACGGTGTGATGAGGCTCCTCGGCGAGAAGCCGGTGTGGGAAAGCGACCAACTCGCCCGGGCGGGGTTCGTCCCGATCACGCGCACGACCGAAGCGATCGACTGGAAGGTCCTCAGAGATCGATTCCTCGGGTCCCGGGAGCGCTGCCTCGCGGCCATCTCTGCGCTGTCCGACGACGCGATGGCCGAGTCGGTTCCGCACCCCTTCGGAGGCACGTGCAGCCGCGCCGAGCTGCTGAACATCCTCGCGTTCCACCAGGCGTACCACGCCGGTCAGTTGGCTATGTCCCGGCGGATCGCGGGGCTGGAGGGCGCGGTGAAGGGGCCTGGCCAGACGCTGGCGAAGGTGTGATATGGCCACAAGAAAAAATAGCCCTGCGTCCGAGCAGGCCGCGCCCGAGCTTCTCATCACGCGTGTCCTCGATGCGCCACGCCCCCTCGTCTTTGAGGCGTGGACCCAGCCCGAGCACCTGGAGCATTGGCAGGGGGCTCCGCGCGGATTCACGGTGACGACCCACGAGGTGGATCTTCGCCCGGGCGGCGCCTTTCGGGTCTGCATGCGCTCCCCCGAAGGCGTCGACCATTGGCTGCGGGGCATCTATCGCGAAATCGTGGCGCCCGGGCGGCTCGTCTTCACCCACGCCTGGCTGGACACCCAGGGAAAGCCGGGCAAGGAGACGCTGGTCACGATCACGCTCGCCGAGCGCGGCGGGAAGACCCTGCTCACGTTGCATCAGACCGGCTTCCAGTCGGTCGAGTCGCGCGATGGGCACAAGGAGGGCTGGACGAGCACCTTCGACCGCCTGGCTGAATATCTGGTCGGCGCGGCATGAGCGCACCGAGCGTCGTCGTGAAGTGGTCGTCTTGGGCGCCGCAATTGCAGAGCGTTCTCCGCATCGTCGCCGCGTTCATATTCATGCTGTCCGGCACGATGAAGCTCTTCGCCTTCCCGGCCGGGATCCCCCCGAACGGAGGCACCGTCCCGTGGATATCCCAGATGGGGCTCGGCGGCATCCTCGAGGTGTTGGGCGGGGGCCTGCTCCTCCTCGGCCTGTTCACTCGACCGGTCGCCTTCCTCCTGTCGGGCGAAATGGCGGTGGCGTACTTCCAGTTCCATTTCCCGCAGGGTTTCTGGCCGACGATGAACGGCGGCAGTCCCGCGGCGCTCTACTGCTTCCTCTGGCTCTACTTCTCGGCCGCAGGCGCCGGGGCGTGGAGCCTCGACGCCATGCGGAGGACGTAACCCCGCGTAGCATCCCAAGCACTTAGGAGCGCCTCAAAGAAACATCACTCGGCGTGTCGATTGGGCGGACCCTCGTTCGTCGCTCCTTATAGAGCGAGGGTTCGACCCGGTCGAGACCGTCCGGAAGCCCTCCTCCCGACCCGAAACCAGAAGGAGACACGACGATGCGGTTCATGGTGCTGGTCAAAGCGGACAAGAATTCGGAGGCGGGCGTTCTTCCCGACACGAAGCTGCTCACCGAGATGGGGAAGTTCAACGAA
>VBOW01000085.1 GCA_005893275.1 Candidatus Eisenbacteria bacterium
CGCTTCGGATCGTACGGGGTTCCGCGCGTCGCGCTCGGCGTCCTTTTCCCCGGGACGGGAATCAAGCTCCGCGGGGGGTACGGCCGCGCGTTCGTGGCGCCGACGCTCACCGATCTTTTCTACCCGGGGTTCGGCTCGCCGACGCTCAAGCCCGAGCGCTCCCGCACGTGGGAAGCGGGGGTCGACGGATCGTGGCTCGAAGGGCGCGTGACCGCGAAAGCGACATGGTATGCGACGCGTTTTCGCGATCTGATCCAGTCGAACTCGTTCTTCGTCGCGGACAATGTCGGGAGCGCTCGAATCGAGGGGGAAGAATATGCCGCCCGCATCTCGCCGTCGGACAGGCTCTGGATCCAGGCCCGCGCCGCCCGCCTCCTCGGCAAGAACCTCGTGACGGGGGCGCGTCTGGCGAAGCGACCGGCGTGGCGCGCGGGCGTCTCGCTCGAGGGCGAGCCCGCGCGGGGCCTGATCGCGATCGCCGATTGGTGGTGGAGCGCCTCGATGCTCGATCCCTTCGTGTTCGTTGACGCCGATGGGCGCGTCCAAGACGGCGACACCCCGGAGCGTGCGGCGCTCGATCTCGGGCTGAATGCGTCGCTAAGGCGGTGGGTCCCGGCGGAGGTCCGTTTCCGGCTCGAGAACGCGCTGGACCGGAAGTACGCCGACGTGAAGGGGTTCCCGGCCCGAGGCCGGGAGTTCCGGATGGGGCTCACCGTGAATCCGTAGTTGCATGTGGGGTAACACTAGGCAATCCTTTCACAAACGCTCTAGCGCACGATGACAATCTTTCTCGTAACGCCGAGTGCAGTGCCGTCGCCCGCTCTCATGCGGACAAGGTACACGCCCATAGCGAGACCGTCCAAACCTAAGAGGGGCATTCCAAACGCCATCCCTTCCACGAATTCGCTCGAGGTCAGTCTCTTGCTAGCGAAAAGGCAGAAGCGGGGACCCAGCGCCCGAGTTTGGATTGGTGCGAACCTAATTTGCCTCGTTGGGTTCTTCTCGACTCCAGGCGCGCGGTGCGGCACCGAGCCGGTCTTGTTCTATCCCCGTTTTGGACACGATCTGGGTGGCTGCTTCGGCTCTGCTGCTGCCGGCGGAAGGGACTTGGACGGAGACGGCTTGATGGATTTTATTGTGAGCGAGCCCAACAACTGCCCAGGTGGTACGTACATTTCCGGATCGGTTTTCGCTTATTCAGGGCTGACCGGAAACGCGCTGTACAGGGTATCGAGCACCGCGGCAGCAGATAATTATGATGAGTTCGGCGCGGCAATCGCGTTTGTTGATGATCTCGACGGGGACGGGGTGGAGGACTTGGCTGTTGGGGCCCCAGGATCCGGGTCGAACTCCGGATCGTTCTACGTCTACTCAGGAGCAAGCGGCCTGTTACTCTACCGTCGGGACGGGGGGGTAGGAAACGCGCCGACGGGTGCGCTCGGCTTCTCGATCGCCGGGTTGCACGACATAGATGGAGACGGCAGAGGAGATCTGCTTGTCGGTGCACCCCTGGCGCCCAACAGCTCGGGAAAGCTTTCTGGGGCTGTGGCTCTGTACTCCGGGGCTACAGGACAAGTGCTGCGTACGATCGATGGAGCGGATAGCAGCGACGCATTCGGTCAGGTGGTGGTCGTGGCGGGGGATCTCGATGGCGACAGCACAGGGGATCTTCTCGTCAGCGCACCCGGTTTCCGTAGCGCGGGTACTCGTGTCGGAGCGGTTTACGCGTACTCAGGTGCCTCAAGAGCCTTTCTCTACCGGGTCGACGGCTACGGCTCCACACTTTCGGGATTGGGTGACATCGATCGCGATGGCCGCTCTGATTTCGCGGTCGGGGCACCACAGGGAGACGGAGTGGTCTTCGTGTTTTCCGGGGCCACGGGATCCCTTATTCGGGATATTCATGAAGGTTTCCTCAATCATTTTGGCAGCTCTCTCGCCGGGTGTGATGTAGATGGCGACGGAATTACAGATTTAGTTGTAGGTGCACCGGCGGCGGTCGGGACCGGCGAAGGTTTTTACGGCGCTGTCTTCGTGTATTCGGGATCCGACGGGACGCTGCTTATGAGGGTTGATGGAACCGTGCCCTACGAAATGCTCGGGGGGACCGTTGCTTCGGCTGGGGACACTAATGGGGATGGGCGCGAAGACCTTATCCTCTGCGCCCCATCCACGACCATATACGACACGAGCTTCACCCGAGGGGCCGCCCTACTATACGGACTTGCAGAAGTCCTCCCAGCTCGGGCGTTCTCTGGCAGCGCAGGACTCACGGTAAACCTCGGCGCGGGTCGAGCCACATCCCTCGTCCAAGTCGAGCCGATCGGAGGCGCCTTCTCTAATGACGACGTTTGGCTGGGAACAATCGTTCTCCGTCGGGCAACGGATCCTGTTCACGAAATCAAGCCGCTAATAGCGGCCTCGGCGGGCGACACCGACGGGAATGGCGTAGCGGAGATTGGAACCCAGTTCAGCAAGGTTGGCCTGCGGGATCTGTTCGGCATCCGCACCAGCCGGGCCGACACCGCCTCGGTCATCGTCGAAGCGAGCACGCGATCAGGAGGCAGGGTGCGAGCGGCGGCGTTGGCCGGATTGGTCTCTAGTCCACCCGTTGT
This sequence comes from Candidatus Eisenbacteria bacterium, assembly GCA_005893275.1. Classification (NCBI taxonomy): domain Bacteria; phylum Candidatus Eiseniibacteriota; species Candidatus Eiseniibacteriota bacterium. The sequence goes on from VBOW01000085.1 coordinate 2,616, forward strand.
TGTAACATTGACACCAAATCCAATGCGCGGAAGAGGGGTGCTCTCCTTCATCACCACGAAAATCGGTCCGCTGAAGGTGAAGCTTTTCGACCTCTCAGGACACCTTGTTAGAGACCTGGCTGATGACCCCTTGGCGCAGCCTGGCTATCACGATGTGGCAATCGACGGGAGGGGTTCTCGAGGTGAGACCCTCGCTTCCAGCGTGTACTTCTATAGGATTGAAACCGCGGATGGGCTCGGATCCGGGAGAATCGCGATCGTGAGGTAGGCCGCTGTAGCGCGAATGCAGCATTCGCCGCGCGCCACTGCAGCTCGCTGCGCAGAAAGCCCGGGCACACAACAACTGAAACCCCTCGATAATCCCTCCAAATCCCGATAAGCGCCGGAGTTTGATCCACAATTGATCCGTAGTACACTGCGCGGTCCATGGATTACGAGAATCTCATCGTCGAGATCAAAGACCGCATCGCGCGCGTGACGGTCAACCGTCCCAAGGTCCTGAACGCCTTGAACGAGAAGACGGTGCGCGAGATCCACGCCGCGTTCTCCTCGCTCCGCGGCGACGCCGGCGTGGGGGTCGTGATTCTGACGGGCGCCGGCGAGAAGGCGTTCGTCGCCGGCGCCGACATCAACGAGCTGGCCAGGATGACCCCCCTCCAGGGGGAAGCCTCCTCCAAGCTCGGCCAGGCCGCGCTGCGCGAGATCGAGACGCTGGGGAAGCCGGTCATCGCCGCGATCAACGGATTCGCGCTCGGCGGAGGGTGCGAGCTTGCCCTCGCCTGCCACATTCGATTCGCCTCGGAGAACGCGAAGCTCGGGCTGCCGGAGGTCGGGCTCGGGATCATCCCCGGATACGGCGGCACGCAGAGGCTGCCCCGGATCGTGGGGATCGGAGTGGCCCTCGAGCTGATCACGACCGCCCGCATGATCGATGCGCAGGAGGCGCTCCGGATCGGGCTCGTGAACCGGGTGCTCCCGCCGCCGGATCTCCTGCCTCACTGCGAGAAGGTGGCGGGGGAGATCCTGAGCCGCGGCGTGCTCGCTGTCCGGTACGCCATGGACGCTGCGATCCGCGGCATGGAGACCGACCTGACCCAGGGCCTCGATCGCGA
>VBOW01000086.1 GCA_005893275.1 Candidatus Eisenbacteria bacterium
AGCCTCGCGACCGGGGCCCAGCTCGGCCCCTACGAAATCCTGGCCCCCATCGGCGCAGGCGGCATGGGGGAGGTCTATCGCGCCCGCGACCCGCGGCTCGGCCGCGACGTGGCGGTGAAGGTGCTGCCCGCGGCGCTTGCGGCGGACACCGAGCGTCAGCGGCGCTTCGAGCACGAGGCGCGCTCGGCGGGGCGGCTCAATCACCCGAACATCCTCAACATTTACGACGTCGGGCAGCACGAAGGCCAGCCCTACCTCGTGACCGAGCTTCTCGAGGGCGCCACGCTTCGCGAGCGGATAGGCGACGCGGCGCTCCCGGTCCGCAAGGCGATCGAGCTGGCGATTCCGGTCGCGTACGGTCTCGCCGCGGCGCACGAGGCGGGGATCGTGCACCGCGACTTGAAGCCGGAGAATCTGTTCGTCACGAAGGACGGCCGCGTCAAGATCTTGGACTTTGGCCTCGCGAAGCTCACGCGGCCCGATGATGCCTCGGGAGCAGGGAAGAGCGCGGCGCGCACCGTCGCGGTGGATACGGGGCAGGGGCAGATCTGGGGAACGGCGGGCTACATGTCGCCCGAACAGGTGCGCGGCCAGCAGGTGGACCACCGGTCCGATATTTTCTCCTTCGGTTCCATACTCTATGAAATGCTCGCGGGCACGCGGGCTTTTCGCGGTGAATCCCCCGCCGACACGATGAGTGCGATCCTTCGCGAGGATCCGCCCGATCTCACGACGCTCGACAAGGAAATCCCGCTCGTCCTCGAGCGGATCGTGCGCCACTGCCTCGAGAAATCGCCCGGAGAGCGCTTCCGCTCGGCGCACGATCTCGCGTTTCAGCTCGAAGGCATTTCGGGGCCGTCCGGCTCGGCCTCGATCGAGGCATTGCCGCGTGAATCCGCGGGGCCGGCGCCTCGCCCCGCGGCCGCGTTTCGCCAGCTGAGCTACCGTCGAGGCTTTCTCCACAAGGCGCGATTCGCGCCCGACGGTGAGACGATCGTCTACGGGGCGGAGTGGGAAGGCGATCCCGTTCGCGTCTACATGAAGCGCCCCGAAAGCCCAGAGGCGATTCCGCTCGCGCTCCCCAGCGCGGATATCCAAGCCGTATCCCGCACCGGCGAGATCGCGATCTCGCTGGATCCCAGCTACGGGCATAACGGCGTGTTTCAGGGCACGCTCGCCGTCTCGCTTCTTTTCGGGGGCGCGCCGCGCGAGATCGAAGAGAGGATCCTGCACGTCGATTACGCGCCGCAAGGTGACGCGATGGTCGTCGCGAGGGACGTGGAGGGAAAGGGGCGCGTCGAATTCCCATTGGGGAACATTCTCTACGAGACGGCCGGTCACGTGAGCTTTCCGAGGATGTCGCCTTCGGGAGATCGGATCGCGTTTTTCGATCATCCGTTTCCGAACGATGACCGGGGGGGTGTCGCGATCCTGGATCTCCAGGGGAACAAGAGGACGCTCACCCAGGAATGGGGAAGCGCACAGGGGATGGCATGGTCCGCATCGGGGGAGGAGATCTGGTTCACCGCCGCCGCGTCGGGGAGCGGACGTGCGCTCCATGCCGTCAAACCAACAGGAGAGCTTCGGCTGATCGCAGGATTTCCAGGCAGTGTGCGGCTCTTCGACATTTCGAAGAGCGGACAGGTGCTGCTGACGCGCGACAACATCCGCCTCGGGATGTACTGCAAGGCTCCCGGCGCGACCGAGGAACGCGAGCTTTCATGGCTCGATTGGTCGCTCACGGGCGAGCTATCGCCGGACGGCTCTATGCTCCTCTTCGACGAGGAGAATGAGGAGGTCGGGACCAACTACCTCGCCTGCATCCGGAAGACGGATGGATCGCCGGTCGTGCGGCTCGGTGAGGGGAGGGCCCTGACGCTCTCGCCCGACGGGCGCTGGGCAGTAGCCAAGCTCCCCGTACCGGCCAGCCCGCTCATCGTGTATCCGACGGGGGCGGGGAAGAAGCGGATCCTCCCCACCGGAATGACCAATGTCGCGAACGCGAGGTGGCTTCCCAACGCGCATCAGGTTTTCTGCGTCGGCACGGAAGGAGGTCTCTCGCGGGCGATGCTCCTGGACGCCGAACATGGCGGCATCGTCCCGTTGCCCCTGGAGGTGGCGGCCACGGTGAATGGCAGCGCGATCTCGCCCGACGGGAAGCTGGCCGCGGTGGGATTTAAGGAGGGCTCCAGCGTATTGCTGCCTCTCGATCGGAGCGAGTCTCGCCCCGGCCCACCTCTGGAAAGAGGCGAACGCATCATCGCCTTCACCTCCGATGGGAAATGGCTCTTTCTCGAGAACCAGGGGCGGTCGCTCCGCATCGACAAGGTTCGGATCGACACCGGAGAGCGGGCGCCCTGGAAGGTGATGCGCCCGCCGGATCCGAGCGGCATCATGATGATGTTCGGAACAAGAATCGTCCGCGACGGCGAGGCGTACGTGTACGGCTACGCGCGCGTGCTCTCGGATCTCTATGTTGCGGAAGGGCTGGTGTAACGGCTCCCATGGACGGACGCCTACAAGAAACCCTTATGCCGGACGCCATCCATATCATCACCGAACGAATCGCCGCCGAGCTGTTGGAACGGCTCGTTCGCGAATCCTTTGGAATCATGGTGAAGTACGTTGTGGATGTCGAACGAGGCGCGATCGCGATCGGAGGAGAGCTGCATGCCGATGCCGAGGGAGCGCTTCTCGAATCGGGGAGTCACCCGAGGAGTTTATGGGGTGCGAACTATTATCCAGGCCGCGGCCGAGAAGAGTGCATTGAATTTACGGCTTTGATCAACATTCGCCCCGCCCGAGGCAACGCCGGGATGGAAGTGACGGACCCGGCGATCCGCGAGCGAATGAGAGTCCTGACATTCGCGCTTATCGGAGAGGGAGAGCCTCTCGGATGACCCAGCACGCAGGGCTCACTATCGAGCGCTGGACTTCGTTCACATTGGACCAGCAAATACTGATGATCGGAAACGAAATGAATCGCGCCGGTAAGCTCCGGCGTCCGGATGACGGGGAGCGGCGTGCGAACGCATACGAGAGAGTTCTCTATCTGACGGACCTCACGATTCAGGCTCACGTGCGCCGTGCTCTGCGACGAGAACTGCTCCGCTGGCGCGATCTCGCGGCGCGGCTCTTTCTCGAGCCAGAGGCGCAACCCTTGGCGCACGCGGCGGCGTTTCGCGCGCTGTTGCAGCTCACGCCGGAAGCGTCGCGACAGATCCCGTATGTGCTGGGGGATCAGGGAGACTAGAGCCATGAAACCGAAGAAGCCCGAAGTCGGCAACGCCCGCACGTTCCTGCGACACGCCGTGGCGACGCTCGCCTACCGCTGCGGCAAGGCGGTGCGCGGCGCGCCCGCTTCCTTCGCCGGGTTCAAGGCGGGCCCCACGTCGCGCACGCCGGTCGAGATCCTCGCCCACATCGGTGATCTCCTGGATTGGGCGCTCTCCCAGGCGAGCGGGCAGGAGAAGTGGCGCGACGCGACGCCGCTTCCCTGGGACCGCGAGGTGAAGCGGTTTTTCGCTGCG
>VBOW01000087.1 GCA_005893275.1 Candidatus Eisenbacteria bacterium
GGGCGGGTCGTCGTAAACATGAGCGTCGCACTCGGGTTGAGCGGATTCGGAGACACAGACGCGGCCAGCGCGCTACCATCGCCCGAGATGACCCGCAGCTCGAGCGTGCTCTGGAATCGGCCCCCCGTGGTGAGATCCCCCTGCAACGTCACGGTCGGCGTGCTCTGCCCCGGGGGCAGCCCGCTGAAAAGCTGCCGGAGATCCTCCTTGCGGAAACACGCCGTAATTTCAGAGATCCCGTCGCCGTTCCTGTCCGAGTCGATCTCGGACCTATCGGAGATCGCATGAATCTCCGTGACCGCACCCCCGGTGTACATCATGACGATCGAAGCGAGAATCACGTCCTCGTTCGGATAGCAGCCCGCTTGCGGCTCGATCTGAACGCACCCGCGCGGGCGCTCCGAGTTGAGGCGAATGGTCCGGTTTCCGCCTTCCGTGAACGCGAAGGCATCGCACGCGGGCCGGATTTCCGCCGTGGTGGAGTCGACCGAGGCTCCGCAATCCCCCGTCACGGTCAAGGTCACCCGATACGTGCCGAGGGCCGCGTAACTGTGGTTCGGCATCACACCCACAGCAGTCGCCCCATCCCCGAAGTCCCATGCGAAGGTCAGAGGCCCACCGTTCGGATCGAACGATCGGCTCCCATTGAACTCAATCGGGACGTTCACGAAGCCCTGGTATGGGCCGCCCGCGTCGGCCACCGGATCCCTGCATACAGGATTGACGGTGATCGTGAATGACTTGCTGTCGCTGAGAGGGGGCGAGCCATTGTTCGTCACCGTCACCGTCGCCCCGTACACCCCAGCATCCGAGAATCCAGGCGCCAGATGGATGTTCCCCGTCGTGGCGCCGGTCGTCGTCACCGTCATGAACAAAGGCCCGCTCAGCTTGGAGAAAGTAAGAGGCGTGCCGCAAGGACTCGTTCCCGTGATCGTCTGATCCGCCGTTGCCCCCTCGGCCACCGTCATGTTGGCGGGCTGGTTCAAGACCGGCGGTCGGTTCACTTGAGTGACCGTAACCGTGAACGACTTGCTGTCGCTGAGGGGCGGTGACCCGCTGTCGGTGGCCGTCACCGTGACCGGGTACGATCCCGCCGCGTCCCCGAACCCGGGCGCGGCATGGACGTTCCCGGTCGTGGGGTTGATCGTCGTCACCGTCACGAACGTCGGCCCCGAAGCCTTCGTGAACGTGATCGCGTCTCCATCCGGATCCGTCGCGGTGATCGTCTGGTCTGCTGTCACACCACTGCACACCGTCATGTTCGCGATGGGATTGAGGACGGGTGCCCTGCCGCAGCCCTGGCAAATGTCGATGGAGAAGGATCGATCGCTACTCAGGCTGCCGTCGCTGGCGCGGACCGTGGCGCTGTAGACGCCCGCGTCGGCGAATCCGGGAGCGACGTGGATGTTTCCCGCGGTGGGGGAGGTCGTGGTCACGGTCATGAACGTCGGTCCGGCCACCTTCGAGAAGGCCAGCGCGTCGCCGTCGGGATCGGATCCGGTGATGGCCTGGTCGGCCGTGGCTCCCTCGGGGACCGTCATGTTCGCGACCGGGTTCAGGGTGGGAGCACGATTCACCCTGATCGTGAGCGACTTCTGGTCGGATACCCCGGATGTTGTAGCGGTCGCGCGCACGGTGCCCGCGAAGATCCCGCCGTCACCGAATCCGGGCGCCAGATGGACGTTGCCTGTGGCGGTTCCGCTCCCCGAGTTCACGGTTGTCACGGTCATGAATGTGGGTCCAGCGACCTTGCTGAACACGATGGGGCTTCCCGAGGGGCTGCTGGCGGTCAAGGTCTGATCCGCGGTGGTCCCCACATTCACCGCCATGTTCGCGGGTTGCGTCAGCACGACGCGGTCTTGCAACGGCACCGTGATCGTGAACGACTTGCTGTCGCTGAGAGGCGGCGAGCCATTGTCCGTGGCTGTCACCGTCGCCGCCGCCGTCCCAGAATCCGAGAAGCCGGGTGCCAGGTGGATATTCCCGGTGGTGGGGTTGGTCGTCGTCACCGTCATGTACGTCGGCCCTACGGCCTTCGTGAACGTCAAGGCGTCGCCGTCCGGATCACTGCCCGTGATCGCCTGATCCGCCGTCGAACCCTCGTTCACCGTCATGTTCGCAATCGCGTTCAGCGTCGGTGCGCGATTCACGTTGTTCACGGTGATCGTGAACGTCTTGCAGTCGCTGGCCTGCCCATCGCTCACGCAGACCGTGCATGTATACGTGCCGGCATCGTTGAATCCCGGCGCGAGGCGAATGGTTCTGGCGGCAGGGTCAAAGACCCCGAAGGGCGCGCATGCGCCCACGCTGAATGTGAGCGGGTCGTTGTCGGGATCCGACCCCGTTACGACCACGGTAACGACGGTGCCCTCGTTCATCGCTACGGACGGAGGCTGAGACAGCGTCGGCGGGCGGTTGACGTTGCTCACGGTGATCGTGAAGGACTTGCGGTCGCTCGTGAACCCGCCACTGGCGCTCACGGTCGCCGCGTACGTCCCGGCGTCCGTGAATCCGGGGGCCAGGTGAACGTTCCCCGTGGTGGCGTTGATCGTCGTCACCGTCATGAACGCCGGGCCGCTCACTTTGGTGAAAGTCAGGGACGCGCCGCAAGGATGCGACGCCGTGATGACCTGATTGGCCGTCGCTCCCTCGTCCGCTGTCATGTTCGCCGGCTGCGCTAAGGTGGGTGGCGGGTCTCCTATGGCGATCGTAATGACAAAGCTCTTGGTATCGCTCTGACCGTTTGCCGTCGCCGCCACGGAGGCCGAGAACGATCCGCCATCCGAGACCCCGGGAGCGAGGTGGATGTTGCCCATAGCGGTGCCGGTACCAGGAGAGATCGTCGTCACCGTCATGAACGTCGGACCGGATACCTTCGAGAATGTAATCGCGTCGCCATCCGCGTCGGTCGCGCGGATTGCCTGGTCAGCGGTCCCCCCACAAGTGGCGGCCGTCATGTTCGCGATGGGATCGAGGACCGGAGCG
>VBOW01000088.1 GCA_005893275.1 Candidatus Eisenbacteria bacterium
CGACGCGACGCCGCTTCCCTGGGACCGCGAGGTGAAGCGGTTTTTCGCTGCGCTCCAAGCCTTCGATGACTACCTGGCCTCCAAGAAGCCGCTCCACAAACCGGCGGAGCGGATGTTTCAGGGCGCGATCGCGGATTCGCTGACCCACACCGGGCAAATCACGATGCTGCGCCGGCTCGCCGGCTCCCATGTCCGCGGCGAGAACTACTCGCGGGCCGGGATCGAGATCGGCCGGGTCGGAGCCGACCAACCGCTCCCGCCCGCGAGAAGCGAGTTCGATTAGCCCATGACCCCCGCGCCCACGGGAACCGGCGCGCCCGCGCAGGTCGGCCCCTACCGCATCGAGCGCGAGATCGCGCGCGGCGGAATGGGCATCGTCTACCTCGCGCGCGACACCAGGCTCGACCGTGCGGTCGCGATCAAGGCGCTGCCGGACGACGTCGCAGCGGATCCCGATCGCCTCGCGCGCTTCGAGCGCGAGGCGAAAGTGCTCGCCTCGCTCAACCATCCCAACGTCGCGGGCATCTATGGCGTGGAAGAGAGCGAGGGACGCCGCTATCTCGCGCTCGAGCACGTCGAGGGGGAGACCCTCGCGGCGCGGCTCGTGCGCGGCCCGCTCCCGCTCGCCGAGGCCCAAGAGATCTGCCTGCAGGTCGCGGCCGGAGTCGAGGCGGCGCACGAAAACGGCGTGATCCACCGCGACTTGAAACCCGGGAACGTGATGATCACCCCGGGCGACCACGTGAAGGTCCTGGATTTTGGGCTCGCGAAGGGGAAGGTCGCCGAGGAATCGGGAATCGTGCCACCGCCTCTTCTCGCGGATTCACCGACGCTGTCATCACCGACGCTCTCGCATTCACCCACGTTCCACTCGCCCGCGACGCTCCCGGGCGTGATCCTCGGCACGGCCGCCTATCTTTCGCCCGAGCAGGCGCGAGGGAAGGCGGTCGACCGCCGCACCGACATCTGGTCTTTTGGTTGCGTGCTCTACGAGTGCCTCACCGGGAAACGCGCGTTCGAGGGGGAGACGGTGAGCGACACGATCGCGAAAATTCTGGTCCAGGATCTCGATTGGTCAAAGCTTCCAAAATCGACGACGCCGCGGATCCGGGAGCTGCTCAAGCGCTGCCTGGAAAAAGATCCAAAGAGACGCCTCCGCGACATCGGCGAGGCTCGCCTCGCTCTCGAGGCCGTGCGGGCAGGCGAAACGGGCGCGACCGCCGCCGGCGCCGCGGCGCCGCCCCCGCCCACGAATCCCCTTGCGCGCGCGCGCGAGGCGATGCGGAGCCACGGATTCCTCTTCGCCGCCGGGCTCATCCTGGGCGCGCTCCTGGGACTCAACATGTGGGGCCAGCTCGGCTCGGGTGGTCATCATGGCGTCCGGGACGTCATGCGCGTCTCGGTCCCGATTCCGCCGGAGCTGCGCGCGCTCGAGGCCCAACTCACCCCCGATGGCCGCGCGGAGATCCTGCGCGCGTCCCTTCGCTCGACAGTGGGCGCCGGGGAGTCACGCCCACTCCTCTACCTTCGCCGCTTGGACAAGACCGAGTTCGAGCCGATCCGCGGCACGGAAGGTGCGACGAGTTTCGGGCTCAGCCCGGATGGGCGGTGGATCTGGTTCCGGGCGCCGCTCTCGGAGCGGTCCGGCCAGTATCGCCTCCTCAAGGCGCCGGCCGACGGAAGCGCGCCACCAACGCCGCTCATGAGCTGGGACGATGCATGGTTTGGCGGCCCGGTCTGGCTCCACTCGGGCGAGCTCGCCATCATGAGGAATCATGGCAAGGAGTTTGCGCGCCTTCTGGGGAAGGGAGGGTCCTCCTCGAAGCCGGTCGCGATCACGGGGCTGGAGTTCGTCGGGGATGCGCAATTCGCCGGACTACCTCTCCCAGGCGATCGCGCCGCCTTCGCGGTAATACGATCCTATGACGGAGGCTCCTACCACGAGGGCCTGCGAATCGTGGACTTGAAGACGGGGGCGATGAAGCCTCTGCTCCACGATGGCGGGAATGGTCAATTCACCCCGACGGGACACCTCCTGTTCACTCGAGGCGACGCTCTTTACGCGGCGCCGTTCGATGCGAGGAAGCTCGAGATCCGAGGCGAGACCGTCGCGGTCATGGATGGCCTGCGGATGCCCACTTGGGGGAACGCCTCATTCAGCCTTTCGGAGAATGGAATTCTCCAAACTGAATCCGGCGGCTCACGGCTGCTCGCGATCCAGAAGGCTCCGGGCGAGGACGAGATCACCCGGCTCGATATCACGCTGAATTTCTTCGAGGAGCTGAAGCAGCGTTTCGCGGCGGCGAAGAAGTAACCCGCCGGCGCGGCGGGTCAACCCCGCCTCGCGAAAATCCCGCCGAAGATATCCGTCCACGCGTGCAGAATCATCCCCGGCTTGAGGCTCCGCCGCCACACAGCGAGCGCGCCGAACAGGGCGCCGAACGTCGTGATGGCGATCACGTTCCGGAGCCCCTGATACCCATGCGACACGCCGAAGACCACGGCCTGCGCGAGCACCGCGACCAGCGCGCTTCCGGTCAGCGCCTCGAACTGCCTCTGGAGGTAGCCGCGGAAGATAGATTCCTCGCAAAATCCCGCCGTGAGCGACAGCGCAACCCAGACCGCAACCTCGAGCGGGTCGCGGGGAAGAAGCGTGCTTATGCCTCTTGCGCTGTCGCTTCCGAGCCTCTGCTCCACGAGCGTCTCCGCTGCGGTCCACACAGCCCACACAGCGAGCGCGATCACGACATCGCGCAGCACGTCCTTCCACCCGGTCCATCTCTCGCCGATGAGATCGCGCAGCCGCGTCCCGGTTTTCCGGAGCCCGCCGGCGGTGACGAATCGAAGCAACCCCCATTGGAACGCGATGAGCATGAGGTAGAGGGGAAGCGCCGAGCCGCGATGCTCGACGAGCTGGGTTCCGCCGCGCGTGATGCTCTGGACGTAGGCCCCGTAGGTCGTGATCACCAGGAGCACGGCCAGCAGCACGCCCGTGTGCCAGAGGGGCGCGATGAGGCGGCGGTTCGCCGTTGGTGTGGGCAGCGCGGCCGGTTCGACCGGTTCATTCATCATGCCGGACCTCTTCTCGCGGCTCCGCCTTCCATCGAGCGGAGCGCCTTCAGTGTTTCGCGACACCATCGGGCCACGGCGCGGGAACGGTGCTCCCCATAGCCCAGGGTGATGAGCCAGAAGGGAAGGCTCGGGTGGTCGCGCTGCTCGTTCATGAGCTGCCGCCGGATCCGGCGAAAGTTGCGCAGGTCAGCGGATTCTTCGAGGAGGAGCTGCTCGATCCACCCCTCGTCGTGCCCGACGGAGCTTCGGTCGCCGAAGAATAATTTCAGCAAGAGCTCGTTCCGCACCGGCGCCGCGCGGGGAGGCACGGCGCGCCAGCGACGCAACGCCTCCCTTCCGCGATCGGTGATCTCATAGACCCGGCGGTCGCGATGCCCCCCGCGCCGATCCGCCCGGCGCTTGGCGAAGCCCCGGGCGGCGAGCTCGCGGAGCGCGGGATAGATCTGCCCGTAGCTCTCGCTCCAGAAGTAGCCGATGCTCGAGGCCGCTTCCTTCCGAA
>VBOW01000089.1 GCA_005893275.1 Candidatus Eisenbacteria bacterium
ATCGAAGTCCTTCTCTAGGATCCCAAGCTTCCATCCCACTCGCGCGGCTTCACCCGCGGCGTGCTTCGCGACCCCGAAAAGGGTGGGCTCGAGCAGGATGGTCCCGTTGGTGCAGCGGGCGAGCGCCGTGAGCGGGTTCACGGCCGAGTTCAAGACGAGCTTGCGCCATAGCACCGCGCGCGCATCGGGGCGGGCATCCGCCTTGAGTCCGGCTCCGCGCAGGGTCTCCGCCGCCCGCTCGGCCGGCGCGAGATCCTCCGGGCGCCACGGCGCGACCAGGGTCGCACCGTCCTCGGCGGCGCGGAGCGTGCCGCGCCCATCCAGGTAGGCTCCCAACGATGTCGCGCCCGCGAGAAGGGGAAGGCGGGGCAGAGCCGCCTCGAGGACTTCCATGTGGCCCCACCCGTTTTGAAATGAGCAGATCGGGGCCTCGCGCAGATCCAGAGGGGCGAGCGATCCGGCGACCTCCGCCACGTCGTAGGCTTTCACGCTCAGGAGCACGAGACGGCTTCCGCGAAGGACCTCGAAGCCGACGCCCGCACGAAGGGCCGGATAATCGCGCATCAAGGCATCGAGTCGCGACCGGGATCGGACCGCGACCCGCACGTCGGCTTTCGCCGCGAGGAATCGCGACGCGAGGAGCGTTCCCAGCGCCCCGCCGCCCACGATTCCGATCGGATCCGCCACTGGACTGCCTCCGCGACCGGGGAAGCGTCTCCCTGAGGCACGACCGCGACCGGGCGCGCCTTGACAGGTTCCGGAGGGGGAGTGTACGCTTCCCGTGTCGCAACCCTCAACCGACCCCGGCTCCTCCTCGAATCAAGACAAGAATTGAGCGATCTCCGCGGAGTCATTTTTGACTACGGCAATACGCTGGTTCGGCTGGACCCCGGCGTCCGATCCCTTCGCTCCGATTACGCGGATGTGGTCGCTCGCCCGGGCGCCGAGCGGCTCGGCGCCTATCTCGCCGCCTCGGGCGCTCTCGCGGCCGGCACGGATGGTGATTTCGTGGAGCGGTTTCTCGAAGTCCGCGAGCGAAACCGTCGGCTCGCCGAAGCGGAGGGGCGGGAAATACCCGGGATCGTCTCTCTCCACGAGACGCTCCTCGCGTTGCCCGCAGCTGGCGCCGCCGTCCCCGTCGATCTCGAGCGCGCCCTGGACGAATTCTTCGCGGCGGAGGTGGAGTTGATCCGGCCGATGCCGGGCGCCGGTAAGCTGCTCGACGCGCTGAGGGAGCGTGGGCTCAAGCTCGCGATGCTCTCCAACGCGACCAGCGGACGCTATGTCGCCGGCGTGGTCGACCGCATGGGGTGGGCCGGCTATTTCGATCCCCTCGTCGTCTCGGCCGATGTCGGCGTAAGGAAGCCCCGCGCCGAGGCCTTTCGGGTGGTGCTCGACCGTTGGGGGCTCTTGCCGCGGGAGGTCGCAATGGTGGGGGATTCCCTCTACCACGACATCCAGGGTGGCCAGGCCCTCGGCCTCGTCACGATCCATTTCACGGCGATCCCAAACGCGCTCGATCCCGCCTACGCAGGTTCCGTGCGCCCGACCTTCACTGTTTCAAGCCACGAGGAGCTTCACCGGGTCTTGCTTCAGCCCCTTCCATGACCGACGGTGGTCGGATCGAGCCACACGGCGCCCACCCCGCCCCCTCCAGAGGGAATCAGATCTCAAGGGTACGCGGCTCCGCGCCGATCCGTTGGCGGGGATCTACGGTGGGGCCCCTCCGACTCTCACCCTCTTACCGGTGCCGAGCCCATGACGCGAACAAAGAGAAATCCTACGCGGCGCTCGAGCCCCAGGGCAAAGCTACGCCGCCAGCAGGGCGCTTCCCGCAGGTCCCCCCCGCCCCGACCGGATCCCTCGCAAGCGCTCGGCGAGTGTGAGTATGGCGTGCACTCGCTCATCGACCTGAGCCAGGGGCTGACGGTGACGGTCGACCTCTTCCGCGCCGTGGATATTCTGCTCCTGAACCTCATGGGTCAGCTCGGCACCGCCCGCTCCATCCTGTGGCTCGTGGCGGATGACCCCGCAGGCCACCCTGCGTTCATTCGAAGCCACGGCCTACCGTCCGGGCTCGCGGAGGAGGTCTCCGACCTGTGCGCGACGCGGTGGCTCGCGGCCGCCCGGATCACCGCGGCCCCCATCCAGGGCCTAGGCTTGGAGGAGGCGCTCGAGCCGTCGGCGGCGGCTCGGGTCCGGGAGGCAAGGCTCGCGGTCCTGGCGCCAATCTGGGCAAACGGCGCGACGGTGGGGATGGTCGTTTTGGGCGCCCGGGCCGACGGAACGGATCACCGTCCCCTCGACCTGCAGGTTCTCCAGGCGTCGCTCGGGATCGCGGGGATCGCCCTCCAGAACGGGGCCATCCACAACCGCCTGCTCGAGAGCAACCGCCAGCTCCGGGTCGCCAACGAAGAGCTGAAGCATCTGGACCGGCTGAAGTCCGAGTTCCTGGCGAACGTGAACCATGAGCTCCGAACCCCCTTATCCGTGATCGTCCCGGCTCTCGAGTGCGTCATGGAAGCGGACCTCGACGTCGCCGAGCTGAGGGCCTTCCTGGGGAGCTCCGCCTTGCAGGCCCGCAAGCTCGTCGTTTTGGTCGAGAACCTCCTGACACTCTCCGAGCTCGGCCGGGACACCCTGTCCCTCCGGGTCCTCGAGCGGGATCTTGTTCCGGTTCTGACCGCCTACCACGCGGAGCGGCTCCCCGGGGTGGGCGCGGGCCTCCGCGACCTCGCGCTGGCGGTCCAGGCGCATTCCCTTCCGGCGCGGTTCGACGAGCTCCGGCTCCGTCAGGTCCTGGACGCGCTGGTGGACAACGCTGTGAAGTTCACGCCGCCCGGCTCGCGCGTCACGCTAGGGGCGGAGGCGCTCGCGCGGGATGGGGTCCAGTGGGCCCGCGTCCGCGTGGAGGACAACGGCCCGGGCATCCCGGCGGACGAGCTTGGGAATCTGTTTGATGCGTTCCGGCAAATCGATGGCTCCACCACACGTAGCGTCGGGGGTCTGGGCATCGGGCTGGCACTCGCCCGGGACCTGGCCGCCCAGATGGGCGGGCGCCTGGTCGCCTCGAGCGAGCAGGGTCGCGGCTCGACCTTCAGCCTCCTCTTGCGCGCCGATTCACGCTGATATCGAAAACGCGTCGCCCACCGGGCGCGCCTTGACAGGTTCCAACGCCGGAGCCTAGACTCCCGCGTCGCATTCCCCCAACCGAATCCCGGCTCACCTTCTCCCCCTGAACTTCTTCTCCCCCGGAACGAGCGCCATGCTTGCCCGTGTCACGAGCTGCGCCACGCAAGGGATCGACGGCCTCTTCGTCGAAGTGGAGGCAGACCTGGGCGCCGGACTTCCGACCTTTTCGATCGTGGGATTGCCCGACGCGGCCGTGCGGGAAAGCCGCGAG
>VBOW01000090.1 GCA_005893275.1 Candidatus Eisenbacteria bacterium
AACGTCACGCCAGGGGTGAATGAAGTTCGCTGGAACGGCAAGTCGAGCGATGGCGCGAGCCTCGCCAGCGGGGTGTACTTCGTGAGGGTGAAGTACCCCGATGGTTCGGAGAGCCCGAACGGCCTGAAGGTCGCGATCGTTCGGTAGTCGAACCAGCAGCAGCGCTGTAATGAGGCAGGGCCGCCGGGAAACCCCGGCGGCCCTTCTCATTTTGCTCCGGGCCCGGCCCGCGACGCGAAGCGAAGGAGGCCGCGGCGGCCCCGGGGTCACAAAATTCGTTGACAGCCAGCGCGAGAGCTTGCTAGTTTGATCGGGTCCCCAGTCGCCCGTGCCGAGATGACCTGCCGGTATTCCCAGCTCCTCGGAGAGATCTGAATGCCCTTGCGGAGATACTCACGCTCTCTGGCGCGCATCGCCATGGCCGTAACCGCGCTGGCGTTTCTCGCCAGCTGCGCCAAGAACCCGCTCCTCGTGGATCGGAACCGGCCTCCCCGTACCTTTCTGGTCGCGGCCCCGATCGACAGCACCATTTCCCACCCGAGCGCAACGGGGGTGAGCTACTCGTACCGGATCCATTTCTACTGGCGCGGCGAAGATCCCGATGGATTCGTCGTCGGGTATCTCTGGGCTTTCGACGATTCGAGCGCCGGTCATTTCCATTACACCACGAAAACGGACAGCATTTTCGAAGTGACCGTGAACGACTCGGCCGACATCACCAGGGGCACCACGATCATCGGCACCTCCCGATTCCATACCTTTTACATTCGGGCCGTCGACAACTTGGGGAAGGCGGATCCGAATCTGGCGGTTTTCAATCGGACGACGTACAAGGCCACGACCGTCAAGCCCCATGTCAAGTTCGTGGGAGCCCTGCCGAGCGGAAACGGCATCGACACGCTCTCGGACGGGGCGCCGTTCAAGATTTGCTGGACCGGGGATGATTCGGATGGGGTCGTGATCCGATACAAATTCGACGCCGGCACCTACAGCAGCCCGCTCACGACCGATACCTGCGCTTTCTTCAACGACCCTACCGTGCCGGGCGCGGTCGCGCTGGCGAGCGGCCCTTACAACATGACGGTGACCGCCGTGGACAACGCGTTCGCGACCGGGACGACCAATTTCCTCTTCGTCGTGAACCACGACCCCGAGACGTGGTTCGAGCCGAAGGGGAACCCGAATGGCTATTACCATCCGCCCTACCTTGGGGGGGAGGCGGTCGATCCGGCCATTGTCGTGCCGTTCGCCGAGGGGGACACGGTTCCCTATCGCTCCACGGTCTGGTTCAATTGGGACGGGGAGGATGTGACGGGCGGGGAGGCGAACTGCCTCAACGGGTTCTCGCTCGAGCTGCGCGGGGGCACCCGCAATGGCGCGAATGCATACACGATCGGGTTCATCGACACGATTCCCGGGTCACCCCCGAGGCGGTTCAAGTCGAACGAGCCGAACTACCTCCGACAGGCCGGGTTCGACAGTTTCGTGTTGGATTCGCTCGACCCGGGCTTCAACATGTATATGCTCGTGGCCGCGCGGGACTGCTCGAACCGCGGGGATGGCACGAAGGCGGCGTTCCGGTTCAACTGCAACTACC
Organism: Candidatus Eisenbacteria bacterium; assembly: GCA_005893275.1. Lineage (NCBI taxonomy): Bacteria > Candidatus Eiseniibacteriota > Candidatus Eiseniibacteriota bacterium. The sequence goes on from VBOW01000090.1 coordinate 1,598, forward strand.
GGCCCTTTATCGATTCACTGCTCGTGGAAGAGTCCGGCCAATTTGGGCCGAATGGTTTCGAGCCGGGGAGACTCATCACGTGGTTCTCGCACGACCGCGAGGACGGCAAAGCCAAGAATGCCCGCATCAAGCTGGATAATACGAGCACGTTCACGACACCCGATTTCGCGGAGAATTTCTTCGTGCCGGATTCGAGGTTTCGGGCGCTCGCTCCAAGCAACCCGCACTCGGTCGAGGCGTGGGTGCTGGACCGGGCGGGCTTCGTGTCGGACAGCTCATTGACCGTGTACTTTGACCTCCCCACGCCCACTAGCCAATCCACACGCCGACCGTAAGGAGTGATTGGTTTGATGTTATCATCGCGCATGCGGTACATCGGTCTGATTCCGATGTCAGTGCTGGCTTTTCTCTTCGCGGCGAGCTGCTCGAAGGGGCCCACCCCGCCCACAAAACCGATACCACAGGACCCCCAAACGGAGCTGACGTTCGCGCCGATCGAATTCGACACGACCGCGTTCCGGGTTCATTTCTTCTGGAACGCCTACGATGATGACGGGGAAGTGATGCGGTTCCATTTCGCCGTGGACGGCGACACCGTGCGCCCGATCAACGAGTGGCAGACCACGACCGCCAAGGACACGATCCTCCTTTTCCTTGTCGATCCGGTCAAGGAACTGAAGCTCCACGTGTTCAAGGTGTCCGCCGAGGACAATGACGGCCATTGGGACAAGACACCGGCCAGCAGGGCCTTTTCGGCGAAGACCCTGCCGCCCACATCCAAGATCGAGAAAGGGCCTGGGGCGTTCAACCCGGTGATAGGTCCCAATTTCTCATTCGAATGGTCGGGAATCGACCCGGACGGCGGCGAGACCGGGGGCAAGGCTGCGGTCGACTCATTCCAATACCTCCTGCTTCGAATGGGCGCCATTGCCGACGTGAACGTCCCGCCGACGCACGATCCGCTTCCACGGTTCGATGCGGACAACTACACCGCGATGATTCGAGCGGCGACAGGGGACGGGCTCCCCGCCCTGTGGCTCTCCCCTGGGGACGCCGTGCCACGCCGCCTCGACGACTGGAAGTGGCAGGGCATCCGGGGAATCAGGAAGCGCTTCCGGAACGTGAGCCCAGGCGAATACGTCTTCGCCGAGCGCGCCGTGGACGTTGCGGGCGCCACGGAGAAGAACTTAGACTTCGTCCGCAACATCCGACACTTCACGGTCACGAACCGAAACGCCGGACCCCGCCTGCGCGTTTGCAGCAGCATCTTGAACCGATGCCTGGACGACGCCGTGGGGACGGACGATTTCGCGCGGAGGCAGCTCCAAATTTTCGAGGGAGAGACGGTGAGCTTCTCCTGGTCCGCTTCGGCGGAGACCTACGGGGGAGAGATCGTCGGGTACACGTACGCGCTCGACGACACGAGCACCTTCCCCGGATTGGATCCACGGCAGTTGTCGGTTACGTTCCAGCCGAGCGATCTGCCCCCGGGGAATCATTTCCTCTACGTCCGCTGTATGGATGACGGGGGGCTCGTCACCAACGCGGTGATCCCACTCCTGATCGTCCACCCGAACTTCAAGGATCCCGGCGCCTCGCGGTCGATTCTCTTCGTGGACGACTCGGCGATGCTCTTTGGCGCCGGGAATTCCGTGAACGACACGAAAGAAACCGATTGGTGGACGTTGGGGACCGGGGGTGCCGGACCGTTGTTCAGCCTGGGCGTACCCTACACCGAGTGGGACACGATCGAGCGATCCCAGGGGAGCGTCGAGGGAAGAAAGCCGCCCGAGCCGAGAGGCCTCGCAGACTTCACCACCGTCGTATGGACCACGGACAACAACAACGGGAGCAGCTTATCCGGCGCGCTCTTCAAGACCATAGCGGGCGGGGATTACAGCGAGCTTCAGGGCTATCTGCGCGCGGGGGGGACGCTGATCCTCACGGGATGGAATCTCGCGTTCAGCACGACCGGCGGCGCCAGCCCTCTGTTGTACTCGACTACTTCCGGGATCTGCGGGACGTTCGCGCCCAACT
>VBOW01000091.1 GCA_005893275.1 Candidatus Eisenbacteria bacterium
GCACACCTGGGTCTCCGAAGGCACCCGCGGGCTGGAGTCGGTGGTGACCCTCACCTTCGAGCCCGAGGGCGACAAGACGCGGGTCACCCTGCGTCACACGGGAGTACCGGACGACGACTTCGGCCGCCAGCACCGGGACGGCTGGGCTTCCGTCCTCGGGGCGATCGAGGAGCGGTTCGCGAAATCGGCGCGCTGATGCGGCGGCCAATAGGTTTGGTAGCCGCCGAACGCAGCGATTGTCAAGGACTTAGCAGCCCAGGCGCCGCATACAGGGCATGAAGCGACCGCAAGGCATATCATCGAAGCGACGCAACAGCTGCGCACCTTCATGCTTCCCCTGACCATCCTCTCTTCTAGCCTCACCCGCAAGGATACCCAACAGGCCTTCCACTGACCCGTGAACCGGCGGACGCCGGACGCGAGATCGCCCGATGCCGAATCGCTTCTCAGCGTACTCCCGCGGGAACGGCACCGATCTGTTGCAGAAGAGTTAGCATATCGAAGTAGTGCCGACTTTCCTTAATCTTGTCCCCTTCGAATAGAAGCAGCAGAGCTGAGGGAGTCACCTGTCGCTTCCCCGTCGCGGCGATGGTGCCACCAGGGCCCTCAAGGGGGCCGGTGTGCGTCCCCTCCCAGGTAATCTCCAGAACTACGTTGTCCCCCATCGAAACTGCGTTCGTGACCTTACCCTTCACATCCGGAAAGGCCCGCTTCCATCCCTGGTACGCAGTGACAATCGCGTCGACCCCCTGGATACGCCTCTGGGTGCCCACTTCGTTATAGAGGGCATTGGCGGTGAGCGTTTCCTTGACGCGACTCCAGTCGGCAGCGTTAAAGGCTTCGATGTGATCGCGGCTAATCTTGGTGAGATCCTTGCTTGCCATGGTGCCCTCCTAACCAATTGCTCCACCGGACTGGGTTCGACTTGCCGATGCGCGAAGGGGGATTCCTGCGACGCCCATCCCAGGCTGAAACGTCCGTTATTATCCCAGGAGGGGTGCCGCGCTTACAAGCCCCGCCCGCCATCTTTGGTTGGGAGTCCCAAGGGTGTAAGCTGCTCGCCAGCCATGGATGCCGTTCCTGCCCCGAACGAGAGAAGCTGAGGTGCCCCTCATGAGCCGACTCGCGGCCCTGCCCCTGATTCTCTCAACCCTAATCCTCGCAGGCTCGGCGGTCGGCGCCGCGGACAAGCCCGCCCCGACCGCTGGCGCGAGCGATCAAATCACGGAGACGCTCCTCTCCGCTATGAAGGCGCAGAACTACTCGGCGGCGTTCGGGATGTTCGACGCGACGATGAGAAGCGCCGTGTCCGAGGAGAAGCTCCGGACGGTATGGTCGGCACAGCTCGGCACGTTCGGGCCGCTGGTTTCCTGGAGGATCACCCAGTCCGCCCAGGCTCAGGGCCTCGATGTCCGCATCGCATTGCTGAAATTCGACCACGGCGAGCTCCAGGCGACCGTGGCCATTCATCCCGATACGCAAGAGGTGGCCGGATTCGTCATCAAACCGGTGCCCTCCCCCGCTAAGCCCGCCCCGCCGGCGCTCTATGTCCATCCTTCGGATTTTCGCGCTGTGGACGTGTCGGTCGGCACCGCGCCCTTTGTCCTGGGTGGAACTCTCACGGTACCAGTGGGGCTCGGCCCCTTCCCGGGTGTCGTACTCCTACACGGCTCGGGACCCCAGGATAGGGATGAGACCATCGGAGCGAGCAAGGTCTTCAAGGATCTGGCCGAGGGACTAGCATCCCGCGGAATCGAAGTGCTTCGCTACGACAAGCGAACGTTTGTATACGGGCCCCAGCTCGGCGACAGCATTTCCGTGGACGATGAAGTCACAGTGGACGCAGTCGCCGCGGTCGCCGCGCTGCGAGCCCGGCCGGAGATCGATCCTCAGCGCGTTTTCGTCATCGGCCACAGCCTGGGCGCTCTCCTGGCCCCCGAGGTGGCGGTTCGATCGGAGCACGTTGCGGGCGTCGTCCTGCTGGCACCTCCGGGGCGCGCGCTATGGGACGTCGCACTCTCGCAGATGCGCTATGTCGGTGCGCCTCCGAAGGACATCGCGGAGGCTGAGCGCAAGGTGGCCCAGATCAAGGATGGGACTCTCGGCGCGGAGCGGTTTCTGGGAGCGCCTCAGAGCTATTGGAAGGATCTAGCGGCACACGATGGGATCGCAATGGCCAAGAAGCTCGCGAAGCCCATACTCCTGTTGCGAGGAGGTCGCGACTATCAGGTGATCGAGGAAGACCTTGAAGCGTGGCGGCGCGGTCTGGCCGGTACGCCGAATGTCGAGATCGTGACCCTCACCGGCTTGAACCATCTTTTCATCTCAGGGAGCGGGAGGCCTGGGCCCGGCGAATACGGAAAACCCGACCATGTGGACGGCAGCGTCATCGACAAGCTCGCCGCCTTCATTGCACCGGGAAAGGCCGAATAGCCACCGTTAGAACCCGCTCCCGGCCTCGCATTCATACCGAAATGGATACGGCGGATCGGCGGTGCCACCGATCCGCCGCCCACGGACCGCTAGTGGCTGCAGCTAACCGTCTGGCAGCCCCCCGAAAACACGCATTTCGTACCACTGGGCACCCACGATCTTCGCGTTCCTCCGGCAGGCGGCTCGAGACCTGGAGAATGGGCGGATTCAGCCCGATTTGCTAGACTACGCTGGCAAAGCGGGTCCGATTCGAGCTAAAGTCCGCCTAGCGCCCGGTCGATCCTTAGCTTGAACCTCTGAGAAGAAATGCCCTTGCCGGGCGTATTTCGTCAGACGGCCTTCCGAGACTCTCCGCGCGGTACAAGCGGGACCAAGACGGTGGCCCACTCGACCTGACACCATGAGTCGTCTTATGGGACCTCGATTCTCCATGATGGATTTCTTCCAGCGATGCCGGCTGGCGGCCTTCCTCGGTGCCTTAGTCCTGCCGGGGACTGCCTCTGCCCGGGAAATCATTGTGGCACCTTCCG
>VBOW01000092.1 GCA_005893275.1 Candidatus Eisenbacteria bacterium
TCATCGAGGCCGTGCGATCGAGAGCAGCACGCAGCCCCCGGGCAAGATCCTCCGTCGCTCCCAGGCCCCAGTAGTGCAGGAATAGCATCCGCGGTTGCTCCCCGGCCATGTGCTGGTGGATAGCGACGATGTCGATGCCGTGACCGCGCAGTGCCTTGAGCACCGGCTGGAGCTCGGGCTCGAGCATCACGAAATCGCCGTCGACCACCGATCGGTCGTCGGACCCTGCGAACGCTGCCCATGTGTTCACGCCCATGGTGTTGCCCACCGACGCGCCATGCATCCCGGTTGTGCGCCCAATGGTGACCTTGTACACACCGTCGCTCAGTCCGCCCTTCACGCCGAGGATGGCTTCGATCTTCCTCGGATCGAGCGTGGTCGTCGCTGGGTTGATGTCGGCGCTGGGGATCTCTCCTTTGCCGCCGCTTGTTTCTTTGATCTTGGCGAAGACCTTTCCGACCCCCTCGGCGAGCTTGGCCTCGTCGCCCATCCCACCGATGTGCATGAACATCACCCTTGGGCTGTCCCAAAGGAAGTGGTTGTGCAACGCGGTGACGTCAAGCCCATTGTCGAGGGCCGCGCTCATGACCGGGTTCACCTGGTCCTCCAGGAGGACCATGTCTCCCATGACAACCGTCTGCTCCCCCGTCTTCTTGAAGGCCGCCCACGAAGTCAGTCCCATCGACGGCGTGAGTTTGACGCCGGCGACCGTGATCGCCAAATCGGTCCGCGGCTCCGAGACCTTGAACACAAGCTCCTTCTGGTTGAACGCGCCCTTCGCACCGGTGAGCTCTTCGATGCGTGTCGTGTCGAGCGATGCGCTCGTCGCAGCCATGACCCTCCGCGCAGTCGAGAGCGTCAAGAGACCCATCAGAATGATCGGAATCAGGGCACGCTTCATCGAATCCTCTCCTTTTGGTCCTACTGCTCGGGTCCCCGCACCCACCTACATCCTACCCTTTCTGCCCAGGGGTGACACAGCTTTCCTCCTTCGGTAACCAAAGGGTTGCGTTTCTTCTCGCGCTCGGATAATATGCAACCAATGGGTTGCGCATGGGGCGCAGCCCTACAAGGAGCTGGAGATGATGTCCACGACAACGACGGATCGAATCGAGAAGCAGATCCTCCTACGCGCGTCGCGCGCCCGCGTGTGGCGCGCCCTTACCGACTCGAAGGAGTTCGGCGCCTGGTTCCAGTCGGCGTTCACGGAACCGTTTCGGCCGGGTGCAACGGTCAAAGGCCGGATCACCTATCCCGGCTACGAGCACCTTGTGGTCGAGTTCGTCATCGAGAAGATGGAACCGGAGCGTCTTTTCTCCTATCGGTGGCACCCGCACGCCATTGACCCGGCGACCGACTACTCGAAGGAGCCCATGACTCTCATCGAGTTTACGCTCGAAGATGCGGAGGGCGGCACCCTGCTTCGGGTTGTGGAGACGGGCTTCGACAAGATCCCGATCGCGCGACGAGCGGAGGCTCTGAAGGGGAACGAGGCCGGCTGGGCCGAGCAGATGAAGGCGATCCAGCGCTATCTGGACCGAAACCCGTGATGTCGTATCCCGGACGAAGCGGGCTCAAAAGCTCGGCGCCGGTTTTCGCGGCGTTGGGAGACGCGACGAGGCTCAAACTGGTGGCCCGCCTTTCCGAGGGCGGGCCCCAGTCGATCAAGCGATTGACGCGACGATCGAGCCGAACACGCCAAGCGATCACGAAGCATCTGCGCGTCCTGGCCGATGCCGGCCTGGTGCGTGGGACCCGAGTGGGCCGCGAGAGTCGTTGGGAGCTGGAGCCCCGCCGGCTCGTCGTCGCCTATTCCTACCTCGATCTCATCTCCAAGCGGTGGGATGCGGCTCTGGACCGGCTCCGGAGCCTGGTGGAGGATTCGCCAGGGTAATCGCGCGAGGCGGCGCTTCTCATCGCCCCAGGCGAAACTGGCCCTCCGCGCGGGTCGTATTCCCGGCGTGATCCGCGGCGACGATGAGGACGGCGTGCGTCCCGCGGCCCGGCGGCCGGGCCGGTCGCCACCGCAGGCGACCTGCCTCGGGGTCCCACTCGGTGGGCACGCGCACGCCGTCCACTTCCATCCATGAGGCTCGCGCGTCGACACCACTCCCCTTCTCGACCACCGATGCCTCGACGGCCCAGCGGCTGTAAGGGCCGGCGCGAACCGCCCGCGCGGAAGACTTGAGCAGCGCAACCCGCGGCCCGACTTCATCGCGGAAGAGGGCGAAGCGCCCAAGCCCCCACGATTCGGCGGACACCGAGCGCGCGGCCGGGTCCCGATCGGCGCCAGCCCATTGCCAGCCGCCCGAATCGAGTCGATAGAGACCGACCCGATCCAGCGACGCGCCCGCGGGCGCCACGATGCGCACCCGCGCGGGGTGGCGGAGCGGGTGTCGAGCTGGCTCTACCTGCCACGCGCCACCCACCGGGATGAGGCCGCTCTGTCCTCGCGAGGGGGCTGCATATGCAAGGATCGTCGCGTCCTCGAAGAACGCCCCCGCCGCAAAGCCTACCCGCAGTCCTCCCGTGTCGTCCGCAAGCTCGAACGCGTCGGCGGAGGAGGGGCGCCGCGCCCACACGAACCCCCCGCGTCCCGCGGACTCCCCAGCGGAGCCTACGGGGCGCATGGCGACAGCCAGCCGCACCGTCTTGACGGCAGCGCTTTTCGGCACCGAAAAAT
>VBOW01000093.1 GCA_005893275.1 Candidatus Eisenbacteria bacterium
CGTAGGAGGGGAACAAGAGGTCGGCGGTATCGCCGGCGCTGTCGCCTGGGGCGGCGACGCGGAGATTCACGGCGACCCAGGCTCCGCGGAGCATGAAGCCGCCCGTCCAGAGGCCCTGGAGCGGCTGCTCTTGTGCCGCGGCGGAATGCGGCGGGGCGCCCGCCAGCAGGAATGCGAGGGGCAGGAGGAATCCGAGACGTAGCCGGGACATGGAGGCGCACATTATAGGGGCATCGCATCCAGGCCATAGGTCCACATTTCTACAGCCACATTCGTTCGAGTCCAGCGGCTCGCCGCGCATCGGCCAGCTGTCCGCGATGCATGTACCAGTGATCGGCGACATACTGCAGACAGAGCCGGTAGGTGCCGAAGGTCCCCTCGAAACCGGCGGGCGCATTCGCGCTGGCTCGGTCCAGGGCGTCCTCGGACAGTGAGTCGACGAGCGCAACCGTCGACTCGCGCACTTCACGGCATTTCGCAAGCACCTCGTCGAACGGAGGATACCGGCTGATGTCGCCGCTCACGTCCGCTCCGTCGAATAGCTCCTCCCACTCCGCCAACGGGTTCGGTTCCCCGAGCATGAATCGGCGGACGACCAAAGCCTCGATGTAAGCCAGATGCCCGAACACCCATAGCGTGTGTGGGCCCCCCTTGGGGGTCGGGAACACCACGCAGTGCTCTCGCATTTCCTCGACGCGAGCCAGGACTCGGTCGCTGCTCTTCTTCAAGTTGTCACGTATGAGCTCGATGGACTGCATGCGATTCAGCGCTCGTAGACCGTTCGCAGCTTGTCGGAGCGGAACCTCCTCGCGGGTCAGCCGTCATGCGGACGGCGATCGTCGGGTGGCTCCCCGCACCTTCCGGCGGACGACGGGCCGGGCCGGCTTGCGCCGCGCCACTTCCTTGAACCCGGCGCGGTCGTACATGGACTTGGCTCCGAACCACATGGAGTCGTCGCTGGATCGGCGGGGCTTGTCCACGGGATAGGCCTCGAGGAGCGTGGCGCCGCGCTTCCGGGCGTACGCGATCGCGCCGCGAAGAAGGGCATGGGCGACGCCCTGCCGGCGATGCGCGGACGGGACGACGAAGCAGATGATCGACCAGACCGGCTTGTCGTCCATGGGCTTCATCACGGGCGACCGCTCCAGCTTGCCGTACTCCTCGCGCGGCCCGAGCGAAACCCACCCGACGGGGACCTTGCCTTGGTATGCGATGAGGCCGGGTGGCTTGCCGGAGTCGACGAGGGCCCTGAGATCGGCGCGGTTGGCCTGCGCGCGGGTCATTCCCCTGGGCGGGGGTGGTGACGCTCCGCTCCGGCGATAGAACATGCACCAGCAGCCGCGGGCGATGGAGCAGCCCCTGGCGTTGAACACGGCCTCGACGTCTGGCCATCGCTCCGGGGTGGCGGGACGGATCGTGAGCTTGGGCACGGGCCCGATCATAGCTCGGGCGTGGCCCCGTGGTCGCGCGGGAGTTTGGTAATCTGGCTGGGTCATGCGGATCGCGACTTGGAACGTGAACTCCCTGAAGGCGCGCCTGGAGAAGGTGCAGTGGTGGCTCGAGCGCGCCCGTCCGGACGTGCTGCTCATGCAGGAGACGAAGCTCGCGGACGCGGAAGCGCCAGTCGCGGCGTTCCGCGCGGCGGGCTACGAGCTGGCCCACCACGGCGAGGGCCGCTGGAACGGCGTGGCCATCGCCAGCCGCTGCGGGATCGCGTCGGTCGTGACGAACTTCGGCGAGCCGCTGCATCCCGCGGCGACCCTTGATGTCCGCGACGACGAGCCGCTGGCCGAGGCGCGGATGATCGCTGCGAGATGCGAAGGCACCCGGGTCGTGTGCGTGTACGCGCCGAACGGAAGGAAGGTCGGATCGGAGTTCTATGAAGCCAAGCTCGCCTGGTACGAGCAGCTCTTGGCGTGGCTCCAGACTTCAGGGGATCCGGACGAGCCTCTCGTGCTCGGTGGTGACATGAACGTCGCCCCCGCGGACGCGGATGTCTGGGATCCGAAGCTCCTTCATGGGGGAACGCACGTGTCGCCGCGGGAGCGCGAGGCGTTCTTTCGTCTGTGTGAGTGGGGGTTGGTGGATGTCTACCGCCGGCATCATCCCGAGCCGGGCCGCTATTCGTGGTGGGACTACCGCGCGGGAGACTTTCACAGGAACTTCGGGATGCGGATCGACCACCTACTGGCGACGCGTTCGGTTGCCGAGCGGACGGTGTGGGCGGAGATTGATCGCGAGGCTCGCAAAGGGAAGCCGACCCCGTCGGACCATGCACCGGTCGTCATGGATCTCGACCGGCCGGGCCATCCCTTCGATGCGGGGTGGGCGTCCGCCGAGGAGCGAATCGCCGCTAGGCGGGGGAAGGCGGGGTGATGGCCCGCATAGAAGAGGCCAGGCGCCCGACAAACTTTCCTACTCATCGGGGTCTCCTCGCACCCATGTCGGCTCGGCGAATTCAGTGAACACTGCACTGGCGCTTTGGATTGGGCTGGTTCGGCCGCATAAGTAGGTCGAAGCGACCGGGAAACATGCCCGCTCTGAGAGAGCGGAGTGATATGTTTACCTCGGTCCGACCCCTCGTATCTTTCCTGGCCTCAAGTGCCTCGCGAATCGAGCGTACCTGGTGGAT
>VBOW01000094.1 GCA_005893275.1 Candidatus Eisenbacteria bacterium
TGAGGAACGCCTTGCCGGGAGACCTGTGCTGGGGTTCCTTCGGGACCTGGATCGGAGGATTTACGGCCGTAGCGGTGGGGTCCCCGATGGGGGTTACGGAATCGGCGATCGCCCGCTGGGCAAGGAGAATCTCCCTAGGGGTCTCGGAATCGAAATCCAACAAAGACGCAGCTTGGCCGAGACCGGGGCATACAAGAGCGGCCAGTGTCGCCGCGATGAAAAGCGAGGCACGCGATGTCAGTCTTCTCGTCCCCTGAACCGGGCTGAACCCATTTGGAACCAAATCAATTATAGCGACGTCCACGCTATCTGACAACGGCGAACTTGCCGAAAACCACGTCGCTCGTCCCCGCGCCGTGAACCTCGACCCGTACTAGATATACCCCGCTCGATAGCTCCCGTACCGGAATTCTTACAACGTTTTGGGCAGGGCTCGAGGGTCCGGACAGGCGCCCGACCTCGTTTCCCAGAGGGTCGAGCACCCGGATCAGGACCGAGCTAACCCCTTGTCCGAGCGTGTACGCGAGGCCGATATCCTGGCCCCGGGCCGGGTTGGGGAAGCAAAAGACAGAGCCTTTCTCGAGCGACGGCGCCTCGACGACCGCGCCCTGGTAAGCATCCTCGAGCACCGAGGTGCGCCGGCGGTTCCCGCCGAATTCGGGCCATGGGGTCCGCGCGGAGACGCCGTTCCGCGAGAAGAGGGCGCTGTCCGCCCTCGCCGGAATCTGGAACGCGTGGAGCGCGCCCTCGTCGTCGCCCCCGATGACGAGGTGGGTCCAGGCCGCGCCGGCCGGATCGGGCGGGAGCAGCGGGTCGTTCAGGCTGAGGATCACGGGCGTCGAGGAGGCGCCTCCCTGGATCGCGAGCGGCCAGCCCGAGACAGTGTTTCCGTCCTTGTCGAACGCGGCCAAAAGACCGTTGTCGAGGCCGACGATCACCTCGGCGCGCGCATCCCCGGTCACGTCGGCGACGAGCGGAGACCCACTGCCTCCCTTGGCCTCCGGCCCGAATCGCGCCGTCAGCGAAACCGGCCAGCCGTGAGGCTCGATGCCGTTCCGATTGTAGCGGTGGAGACGGCCCTCCTTGTCCATCGCGAAGATCTCCGAATAGCCGTCGTCGTCGAGATCCCCGGCCGCCAGAGGACCCCAGAGTGTCCCGGCCACCGCGACCGGCCATCCCGGAAGCTCCGTGCCGTCGAGTCGGAAGCAGTGGATGAACCCTTGTTTGGCGTCCGATACCACGAGCTCCATATCGCGATCCGACGCCCGGTCCAAGTCGATGCCCAATAGATAAGGCTCCAAGTCGGGGTTGGGCACGCGGAGGAGCGCGTTCAGGTAGCCCGGGGTCTTGTTGTACGGATCGACGATCCGGATATAGCCGTCGCGAAGCGCCCACGCGACCTGGTATCCGCCCGCGCCGGTGAATCGCCCCACCGCGAGATTTCCCGACGCCGGGGAGGTGACCGTGGCGGCCCCGACGTGGAGCGTGTCCGCCACCGCCGTGACGAGCGGCGCGACGGCCACGCTGTCCGAGGGAACGATGAGGAAGGAGCGCCCGTCGCTCCCCCCCACGATCACGTTCCCTCCCGGGTCGAGCGCGGGCGCGGTCGTGGCGAGAACGGACGGGGATCCCGTGTCGAGCGCCGGGGGCCAGCCGAAGAGCGGTATCGACGCGCCCGAATCGCGGGCCGCGGCGCGGAACGCATGAACCCCTCCCTCCTCCGACGTGGCCACCACCGCGGCGTCGTGGATCGCGAGCGGGTTCCGGTGGAAGAGGCTGTCCGCGAAGAGCACAGGACCGACGATCTTCGCGGGAAGGGCGGCGATGACGCTGCTGTCTCCCACCGTGTAGTAGGGTTCTCCATCCGACATCCACGCGTAGACGAGGCTGTCCACCGCGGTCACGACCGAGACCAGGCCGTCGTGGCGCAGCCTTCCATAGGTGGGCTTCGCGCCGCGCTCGCTCACGCCGGTCGCCAACGGCCACCCGTCGACCCTCCAGTCGCCGGTGACCGTGAGGCTCATGTCGAGCGCCGCCGGGCTCGTCACCTCGATCGCGATGTGGCTCACGCCGCCGTCGTTCGTGTTCGAGTTCGGGGTCGTTCCGGGCCCGAGCCGCGTGTGGTTGCCGACGAAATAGGGATCGAAGGGGCTTCCGAACAGGTAGGGGGAAGTCGGATCGCCGATGTCGGCGATGCCGTCGGCCTCGAGGAGACGGACCCCCCGACGCGACGGATTCGAGTTGATTCCGAAGTCCGGCGGAATGTGCCGTCCGTAGATCACCGAGTTGTCGACATGCCAGATCAGGATTCCCTGACCCGGCAGCAAGAAGTCGTATTCCTTGTCCCCGACGGTGTCGGCTCCCGCGGCCAGGCCCGGCCCCAGAATGACGCCGGTCGAGTCGCGGTCGAGGAAGAGCTTGTTGTCCGCGTTGAGATCGGTCTCGCGGTTCTCGATGAGGTAGAACTCCTCCCCTCCCAGCGGAACGAACAGGGTCCGGTCGGAAAGCTGCGTCGCCCGGAGCGCGGTCGTGAGCGACCTCCCCGGATCGACGTAGTCGA
>VBOW01000095.1 GCA_005893275.1 Candidatus Eisenbacteria bacterium
CCCCAAACACCGGTCAAACGCGCCGAGGTTGTAAGCGCGCCCAAGAAGGGAATCGGCGGCTCCTCGTCGGCTCCAAGCGGCGCAACCAAGCGCGCTACGACCCAAAAGAAAGCGGTCACCAAGAAATGAGCGGCGTGCCCGCGACCTTTTTCACCAAGCCCGGCGCCCAATCCTCGGCCGGGCCGGATCTCCCGGCCAAGCAAGCGCGCCTCGAGGAGATCCTGAATGGGCTAGGCCGTGTCTTGATCGCCTACTCGGGGGGAGTGGATTCGTCGGTTCTCCTCGCGGAAGCGCACCGCGTGCTCGGGGAGCGAGCGTGGGGCGTCATCGCGCAGAGCCCCTCGCTTCCGGAGCGGGAGCTTGAGGCCGCGCTCTCGCTCGCCCGAGAAGGCGGATTCAAGGTGCGGGTGATTCGGACCGAGGAGATGGATCGCGGGCAATACCGCGCGAACGGACCCGACCGCTGCTACCACTGCAAGACCGAGCTTTTCGAGAAGCTCGAGCGCCTCGCACTCGAGGAAGGTTGGGACACGCTCGCCTACGGTGCCGTTACCGATGACCTGGGTGACGTGCGGCCGGGGATGGTCGCGGCGGAGCGTCACCGGGTTCGCGCCCCGCTTCTCGAGGCGGGGCTCTCGAAGCTGGAGGTCCGCGTGCTCGCGCGCAGGCTCGGGCTCAAAGTCTGGGACAAACCTCAATCGGCGTGCCTGGCCTCGCGGATTCCGCACGGATCCGAGGTTACCCTGGAGAAGCTGAGGCAGGTCGAGCTGGGGGAAGCGGCCCTCAGGGAGCGGTTCGGGCTCAGGGTCGTTCGCCTGCGTCACGAAGGGCGGAAAGCCCGAATCGAGGTCGATCCCGCCGATGTCGATCGGATTGTCGTTCCCGCGCAAAAAGAGGCTATCCTCACGCTTGTGAAGGGATTAGGATTCTCCGAGTTGGAGATCGACCCGCGGGGGTATCGGCGGGCCGACCCGCTCCCGACCCGCGATCAGGAGGACTGAGCCGATGCCGACCCCTGCCGAGTTGCGCCGGCAGCGCCGGGGGCCCGGGCCACGCCCGAGCGAACCCCCGAACGTGGAGCTTCCCTTCGGGAGGAAGAATTACATTCTTTTCGGCATCGCCGCCCTGGTCATCCTGGCCGGATACATCGCGCTTTCGAAGGGCTCCATAACCCTCGCGCCCATACTGCTTTTGACAGGCTACCTTGTCCTCATCCCGTGGGGCATCCTGGCCAAGTGACGGGGGGCGAATAGCTCAGCTGGTAGAGCACTTGCCTTACACGCAAGGGGTCACAGGTTCGAGCCCTGTTTCGCCCACCAAAAATCAGTCCCCGACGGCTGTTAGCGCCTTTCTTGTGCTTGACTTTCCTCTAGGTGCGTGGTAGAATCTATCGTGTTCAGGCAATACCACGGTGCGGTAGCGCCCAATCAATAAGAGCCCTCGAATACAAACAAGCCTTTGGGACTCTTATAAATAGTTTTGGCCAAACCATCATAAAAGATTGCTCGAAAGGAGGTGTTTCTTACCACCACGGCAATACGCCTACCACCTTCGTGTACGCAGCAGCCCTCTGCATCCCTGTGCTAGTACGCAGCAGTTGAGACCGTAGGAGGTGTGATGATGTTGAAAGTGGCCAAGCTGGGCATTGCGATGGCCGTACTTGCGGTTCCTATGCAGGAGTGCCGGATCCGACGCAGTCGTTCTATGTTCCGCAGATTGGTTCGGTGACCACGCCAACGGAGGGTACGTTGGCGATCAATCAGATGATCATGTGTCCCAACAATGACGTGACCGGGCTTCGTTCCAACAACGCCCGGTTGAAGGTTGTGGTGAAGGCATCGGACGGCTCGCCGATCGCGAATATTCCCGCCGCGGACGTCTGCGTGATGTTCAATGGTGGGACGCCCGTGCAGGGGTTCTCCGGCGTGGGCGACGACTCGATCATTGCGAATGACCAGCTCAATGGGCCGGCGAGTGGAAGGAACTGCCCAAACGTGCGCTGCATACCGGCGGATGCTCCGACCGACGCGAGCGGAACGACCTACATCACGTTTGCAGGGAGCACACCGGGGAGCCCGGGCGTGTCGACGCGGGATCCGCTTCGGAAGTGGGGCGGTTGGGCAGGTAACCTTCCGGTC